>WRDC01000043.1 GCA_009783635.1 Methanimicrococcus sp.
GGCCGTTCTGTTTGGGGTTTTTCAAACGATGACACGCACAGTACCAACGCTACCGGTTACTCGTGGAACGTCATGCTGATGCCTGAGCTCAACGATAAAGAAACCAGAATCGCCATGGAAAACGGCGCTTTCTACGCCGTGAGCCGGGTTTCGCGTTTGGACGGCATCAACAGATATTACCCCAACGGCACCGAAGTCATCGGCGCAGGCGACGGCACCACATTATACTTGATGAACCAATCCACGCCGAGCATTTCAAACATCGCTGTCAGCGAGTCAACCATCACGATCACCGGCGCGAATTATACTTCCATTGAATGGATCGCGGACGGCAAAGTGATTGCCACCGGCGAGACCATCAACCTGAATGACCACAAAACCGAGATTAACAGCTATGTCCGCGCGCAGTTAAAGAGCGGCACAGGTATTGCTTTCACCCAGCCTTTCGGTGTCGGAAGCCAAAACGCTTCAAAAACAAGCGCCACAGACATGGTGATATATCTTATCATCGGCGCCGTTTTGGTTGTTTTCGTCGGTGGGTTCGTGTTTTATTTGAAAAAAGAACAAAAATAAGGGCATAAGGCCATGAATGAAGAAGATTGATTTCTTCTGTTCCTTCTTTTATTTTTCAAAAAATTTTAAAACAAAGCCTTTTCTTTTGTTTTAAGTCTTATTTTTGTTTGGGTCACGCGTCAAACAGCTCAATCGCTACAGCTCAGTCGTTACAGCTCAGTCGTTACAACTCAATAGCTACAGATCAATAGCTACAGCTCAGCAGTTACAGCTCAGCAGTTACAGATCAACAGTTACAGCTCAACAGTTACAGCTCAACAGTTACAGCTCAACAGTTACAGCTCAACAGTTACAGCTCAACAGTTACAGCTCAACAGTTACAGCTCAACAGTTACAGCTCAGCAGTTACAGATCAATAGCTACAGTTCAATAATTCAGTGTTCCAATCATGTCCGCGAAACTGAAAATAAATATGCGGACCGTTCAAATTTTGAAAAAAAAGAAATTCGTTTTTCAACGAATTTCAGTCATTCATTTCAATTTTGTCTTTTCTCTCAATGGCTGCCTGAGCCGCCGTTAAACGGGCGATGGGGACTCTGTAGGGCGAGCAGCTCACATAATCCAATCCGATTTCATAAGCGAAGCGGATGGAATGCGGCTCTCCGCCGTGTTCGCCGCAGATACCCATCTTTAAACCGGGTTTCGCGGCTCTTCCTTTTGAAATGCCGATCTTCATCAGCTCGCCCACGCCCTCGCGGTCCAAAACCGCGAACGGGTCTTCGGGAAGGATATTGTCTTCGATGTAAAGCGGAATAAACTTGGCCACATCGTCGCGGGAGAAACCGAAAGTCGTTTGAGTCAAATCGTTTGTCCCGAAGGAGAAAAAGTCGGCTTGCGCCGCGATTTGGTCGGCGGTGATGACGGCGCGCGGCAACTCGATCATTGTTCCGATGGTATAGTCGATCGTTATACCGCACTCCTTCATGACCTGCGCGGCGGTTTCTTCCACGTCTTTTCGGGTGATTTCCAATTCTTTCACATGGCCGACGAGCGGGATCATGATTTCGGGCTTAACGACAACGCCTTCTTTAACCAGCTGACAGGCGGCTTCAAAAATTGCGCGCGTCTGCATATTGTAAATTTCGGGGTAGGTAATGCCCAAGCGGCAGCCTCTGTGGCCGAGCATCGGGTTGAGTTCATGCAGATTGACAACGCGGTGAATCATGTTGGTGATTTTATTGATTTCGTCCTGCGGCGCGTTGTTGGCTTTCAAATCAGCCAAAAGTTCCTGAAGTTCATACACTTTCGGAAGGAACTCGTGAAGCGGCGGATCCAAATACCTGACCGTCACGGGTTTGCCCCGCATCACGCGCAGAATTCCGAGAAAATCTGCTCGCTGCATCGGCAGGAGTTTTTCCAAATATATTTCGCGCTCTTCTTTGGTTTCGGACATAATCATAGCGCGGACAGCCGGAATCCTGTCTTCTTCAAAGAACATATGCTCCGTGCGGCAGAGGCCGATACCTTCCGCGCCGAGACTCAGCGCTTTTTGCGCGTCTTCGGGGGTGTCGGCGTTGGTGCGAACGCCCAAGTCGCGGATAGCATCCGCCCATTTCAGCAAAACTTCGATTTCGGGGCTGATTTCCGGCGGGATCAAAGGCATTTCACCCATAATCACGCATCCGGTGCTTCCGTCAATTGTGATATAATCGTATTCTTTAATTTCAATGCTGCCGACAAAGAATTTTTTGTCTTCCGGAGAAATTGTGATTTCACCGCAGCCGACAACGCAGGGCTTTCCCATCCCGCGGCCGACAACAGCCGCGTGCGACGTCATTCCGCCGCGGACCGTCAAAACGCCTTCGGCCACATACATACCGCCGATGTCTTCGGGAGATGTTTCGGTTCTGACGAGGATGATTTTTTCACCCTTTTCTTTCATCATTTCCGCGTCTTCCGGCGTAAAAACGACTTTTCCGACAGCCGCGCCCGGAGACGCAGGCAGTCCTTTCGCGATAACGTTTTGTTTCGCGGACGGGTCGATCATCGGATGCAAAAGCTGATTGATTTGGGCAGGCGTCACACGCATGACACCCGTCTTTTTATCGATGAGGCCTTCTTCGACCATATCAACGGCAATTTTTGCCGCGGCGCGGGCGGTTCTTTTGCCGCTTCTGGTTTGAAGCATGTAAAGTTTGCCTTCTTCAATCGTAAATTCAATATCCTGCATATCCTTGAAGTGTTTTTCAAGGGTTTGGCAGATACCGACCAGCTCTTTGTAGGCCGCCGGAATTTTCTTTTCCAAAGTTGAAATCTCGGACGGCGTCCGGATGCCGGCAACAACGTCTTCGCCCTGGGCATTGATGAGGTATTCGCCGAAAAATTTGTTTTCACCGGTGGAGGGGTTTCGGGTGAAAGCAACGCCTGTTCCGGACATATCTCCCATGTTTCCGTAAACCATGGACTGGACGTTGACGGCGGTTCCCCAGTCGCCCGGAATATTGTTGATTTTTCGGTATGTAATCGCACGCTGCGAGTTCCATGAATCAAAAACGGCGTTGATTGCCATGAATAATTGCTGTTCCGGGTCTTCCGGGAAGTCAAATCCTTTTTCCGTCTTCACAATTCCTTTAAAATCGGAAACGAGAGTTTTCAGGTCTCCGACGGATAACTCGGTGTCGGATTTAATTTTTGCTTTTTCTTTTTGTTTTTCCAAAACCTTTTCAAAAAAGTTGAATTCGATTCCTAAAACAACGTCTCCGAACATGGAAATGAAACGGCGGTAACAGTCATAAGCAAAACGAGAGTTTCCGGTTTTATCCGCAAGACCGGCAACGGATTTATCATTCAGTCCTAAATTTAAAACAGTGTCCATCATCCCGGGCATAGAAGCGCGCGCGCCGGAGCGGACGGATACGAGGAGGGGGTCTTTTTCGTCACCGAGTTTTTTTCCGGTGTTTTTTTCCAGCGTTTGAACGGATTTCAATATTTCATTGCGCATTTCATCCGTCAAACCTTTGCCGGATAAATAATGTGTACACGCCTCGGTTGTAATTGTAAAGCCCGGCGGCACCGGAATATTTAAATTCGCCATCTCGGCGAGGTTCGCACCTTTACCGCCGAGTAATTCTTTCATATTGCTTTTTCCCTCAGTTTGGCCGGCGCCAAACACATATACATACTTTGTCAAAATCTCCCTCCGTTGATTTATTCAATTTCTTCCATCTTCGCGCATTTTTTTGTCAGGCGGTTCATTGCGGATAAAGTCCCTTACTGCCGTTTGTTGTATTTATTCAAAATAAGCGCATCAAAAAACAATCGGCCGGATTTGCCGCAAATCAGCTGCCGTTTGTTTCAATCAAACATATGTGTGAAAATTGAAATATGATTGATATAAATCTATTCGTCAGTCATGCAGAAAAATTTCCACTCATATTTATATAAACGATGACATGAAAAATATCCGAATAAGCATTCACTAAAATTTTTAAGAAATAAGCCTTTTTTATCATGACCCAAAATTTATTCTCTATTAAATCGTTTAATTTATTATGCGGAGGAACTTGAGTGAAATTTAAAGCCTTTTTTTTCCTTTCATTTATTCTTTTGGTTGTTTCTGCCACAGGGTGTTTGAATGAATCCGGCGAGAAGCCTTTGGACTTCGGTTCTCTTAATCCGCTGAATAAAGACATTGAACCCTATCAATCTTATCCTGAAAATATACCTTCGGGAAAGGATCTGATTGTGTACCGGCCGGGTCTCAATTTTTCATTCGTAGGTTATCAATACGAATCTTTAATGCCTGAATCTGACATGGCTCTTTACGGCACGATTCAAACAGTCAACACATCCGAGTGGTTTGTTATTGACGGAAAATTCAATTTCATTATTACGCCGGTTACTTTTGAAATAGATAATTTAATAAAAGGAGAAAATGTGGAAACGATTACTGTTACGATTTGGAACGGACAAATCGGTGATTACATAATGACAGATTATTCATATCCATTGATATGGGATTTAAAAGAAGGGCAGCAATATCTTGTTTATCTCAAAAAGGATGGCTATACCGGAGATTATTAGATTATGGCTCCGACGGGTCTCTTTGTTGTATTGAACTGAGTTCGGCTTTCATTTTTTTCTCATTCCCCCCTTTCTTCGCATCCTTTTTTTGCTTTACTCCCCAATAACGCTCATTTCTGAAATCCTGACGGACGGCGTCACGACACCGCCGACGTTTCTGACATCTTTTCCGGCGCCGTCTATATTCTTCAGCATCTCAAACACGTTGCCGGAAATCATCACGGACTTGACGGGTTTTGTCAGTCCTCCGTGTTCGATTAAGAAGGCGTTTCGGCCTTCCACAGAGAAGTCTCCCGAAATTTCATTTGCCGTATGCGCGCCGATGATTGTGTGGATATAAATGCCTTTTTTCGTTTCGGCGATAATGTCCGATTGCGGATATTCAATGATGAAGTTGCTCAGGTCAACGGACGGGGCGGCCGCATATGAATGGCGGTAACCGTTGCCCGTGCTTTTCACGCCGTCTTTGCCGGCGGTGTAGCTGTCGTACAAATATGAGCTCAACACGCCTCTGCGGATAACGGGCGTTTTCCGCGTCGGCACGCCTTCGTCGTCAAACGGTCCGCTCGCAATGCCTTCTTCAAGCGTTCCGTCATCAATGACCGACAGGTCGGGGTTGGCAATTTCTTCGCCGATCCTGCCGGCCAAACCGGAGCGCCCTTTTTGAACGTTATCGGCATCTACGGCCGATGCAAGCGTGTTCTCCAAAATGTCCGAAAATGAAAACGGATGGAAGATGACCGGCATTTTTCCGGCGCCGGCCGAAATCCCTTTTAATGACTTCTTCGCCAATTCCGCGGCGTTTTTGCCGATGGCGGTAAAATCCAATTCTTTCTTTTTGGAAATAGCGTAATCATACGCCGTCGAAACGTCTCCCGACTCCGTTGTCACATCCGCGAATCCCGAGACGGTCGTCTCCCTTTTCTCGCCGGCGAGACCGTTTGTATTCATGATCAGAAAATAGGAAACAGACCTTGAAAAACCGCCGGATGTCGGAATCATGTTTTTTATTTCTTTGACGCCGGAAATCATGTCGGCCGCGCAGCCGATACATTCTCCCAAACTCATTTCAACGATTTTTTCATCGAACACACCGCCGACGGGTTTATAACCGCCGCATTTCTCGGGGAAGCTTTTAAAAGACGGGTCGGCTTCCATCACTTTTGCCGAATCGATTGCCGTCTTCATCGTTTCTTCCAGATTTGACATGATATTGGTTCCGGCAAAACCGACCGCGCCATTGACGACGGCGCGGATACCGTATCCGGCATTCGTGCTTCTTTTTGCCGTTTCAATTACGTCTTTTTTAAATTGAATGGCCGTAGACTCGCCGATGGACCACACGATTTCAGCTTCCGCCGCGCCCCATTTCTCGGACAGCTTCAGCGCTTTTTCAATGCCGGCTTTAACTTCTTCAACGGAAATCACATTATTTGGGAAGAGTTGACCCGCCGCCATTTAGGAGCCTCCGACCGTTGCTTTTGAAATTGAAATGTGCGGCGCGCCGTCGGTGACCGGAACCGTCTGTCCGGCTTTTCCGCAGTGTCCGGCATGAAGTTTGACATCTTTTCCGACCATCCGGATCTGATTCAGGATATCCAGTGTCTGCCCGGACAGCGAGACATCGCGCACAAGGTCCGTGATTTCACCGTTTTTGATCAGATATCCTTTTTCGGCGTTAAACTGAAAAACGCCTTCTCCCGTGTTGACTTGGCCGCCGCGCGAGCCCGTCAGATAAATGCCGTCTTTGATGTCTTCTAAAATCTCCTCAAAAGAGGCGTCGCCTTTGTCAATGTAGGTATTGCTCATGCGGACAACGGGCATCGCGTAACCCTGAGCGCGCGCATTTCCCGATTCGCCGCCGAAAATGCCGGCGGTTTCGCGGGAATGCAGGTACGAGTTCAAAACGCCGTCTTTGATCAGCACGGTTTTTTCCGAAAGGATTCCTTCGGCATCAAACGGATAGAAACCGTATTCATGAAGCGTCGGGTCGTCAATGACCGTAATTTTCGGAGACGCTATTTGTTTTCCGAGTTTTTCGGCCAGAACCGAGTCTCCCTGAAGCACCAGATCCGCTTCGGACGCGTGTCCGACGGCTTCATGCGTAAAGACGCCGGCCAATTCCGGATCCAAAACAACGGGAAACGCTCCGCCTTTCGGCGTTTTTGCTTTCAGCAATTCCAGCGCCGCATTTGCCGCTTCCCGCGCCAACGCATACGGGTCATTCTTTTCAAAAATCTCATATCCGGCAATATCGAAACGGCTTTCCCGCCCCGCCTGATAATTGCCGCCGTCCGCCGCGACCGCCGAAATCGAAAACCCGCTTTTGACGGTTTGGTATTCCTTTTCATTGCCTTCCGAATTGAAATATTTCGTCGAGAGGATCGTTTCGGAATAGGAAACGCGCGTACTTTTAATGCCCTTTGCCTTCGCAAAATTTTCGATTTCGCGAAGCAATTCCACCTTATCTTCCGTGCGGATATCTTCGGGATTAATTTTAATCACCGGCATATCGCCGTTTTTCCTTTTTGCCGCCGCCCCGAGTCCGATTTTTTCCTTAGGCGTGCTCCGGTTCATAGAAACAGCCAGTTCCGACGCGTTTTTGATACCCGCTTCCAAATCCGCGTCACCGTCAACGGAAGTATACCCCCATGACCCTCCGCAGAGCGCCCGGATGCCGGCGCCTTTCGTATTGTTTCTGGAAATCGTCTCCAGCTTCCCGTTGTCTAAAATAATTGCCATGGAACGTCCTTCGATCTGATTGACGTCGTAATATTGAACTTGGTCCATTTTTATTCCCTTTCCGTCACCTTTTCGGAAAAATTAATATTATAACAGAATTCCGTCATTTTTTAAAAAGATTCACGATTCCCTTTTGATTTTTATGTATTTATATCTTGTATTGATTTGACATCGGTTCCATAGACATTGATTTCGTTGACATCGGGTCCACACTGTCCGAATCCGAGAATCCGAGAAGCAAAAAAGCTGAAAAGCCGAAAAGCTGAAAAGCCGAAAAGTCGAAAAGTCGAAAAGCCGGTTTCATTTTTTGAAGAAGTTCTCCGATAAATGAAACTCACCGATAAAGGAAACATCGATTTTGTTATTAAATTAAAAAAAGCGTCCTCTTTTTGAAAAACCAAAAACAATTTCATCGAAAAATTGACGCTCAATTTTCGAATTTTTTAAAAAACCCGATGTTTATTTTTGTTTCATTTCATAAAAAGTTCAAATCCGACCGCAATTGAGGATTACGGGCGCGGAACGAAGTGCAGCGGCCGGAATTCGAAATTGCGGCTTGGACTTGATATAGACTTGGATATAGACTTAGATATAGACTTAGAACTTAGACATAGACTTAGATATAGCGGAATTAAAAATGTTCAATGTAGAATTGAAAAATTCTGATGTAGAATTGAAAATTTCGGAATCGTATTGAAAAAGGGCACATGACGCCCTTTTTTCACCATATTCTTGTACTTTGTATTCCCTGTTCATCTTTTTTCCAAATTCATGAACAATAAACCTTATAAGTTTAGAAGATATTTCACAAATTGGTGATTTCACATGGTCGAACTTAAAGGAAATGTATGTATTATTTTGGGCTCCGTGCTGTTGGCACTTGTCCTTTTCGTATGGTACGCATTCGCGGCTCCGTTGATGAATTTGGATTTAACGAATGACATAATTCAACTTGCCGCCGCTGCCGTCGGTATTGTGATTTGTATTGCAGCATACGGATTGTCCAAACCGGACTTCTGAAATTAATGATTCGTTTGACACCGCGATTGGTTGATCCCATACGTTCCTTTTCCGTTTGTCTCCGATTTTTCGGGTCAAAACTCTCGCGGTGACTTTTTTGTTTGACTTTTAAGCGGCACAGCGTCCGCTTTGTTGTTTGATTATTCGGGTCAAAACTCTCGCGGTGACTTTTTTGTTTAACTTTGAAGCGGCACAGCGTCCGCTTTGTTGTTTGATTTTAATTTTTAAATGACCGCAGGGGATCAAAAAATAAAAAAGTAAAATTATTCCCGTTCAGAGAATAATTTCAATGTCTAATTCTTCGGCCAGTTCCTTGTAACGGTTTCTGATCGTCACTTCGGTCACGCCCGCGACATCCGCCACTTCTCTTTGCGTTCTGCGTTCGCCGCAGAGGATGGACGCAATGTAGATAGCGGCTGCCGCAACACCGGTCGGACCGCGGCCGCTTGTCAGTTCCTTTTCGGAAGCCTGTCTCAGAATTTCAACACTTCTGGATTGGACTTCTCCTTTAAGGTTCAAACCGGAACAGAATCTCGGGACGTAATCGATGGGAGAGGTAGGCATGAGCTTCAAAGACAATTCTCTTGAAATAAAGCGGTATGTCCGGCCGATTTCTTTCCGGCTGACTCTTGACACTTCTTCAACCTCATCCAGAGTTCTCGGAACGCCGCACTGGCGGCAGGCGGCATAAAGCGCGGCTGCGGCAACGCCTTCAATACTACGCCCGCGGATAAGGTTTTTATCAACAGCTTTTCTGTAGACAACGGAAGCCGTTTCACGCACCGTTCTCGGGAGGCCGAGGGCGGACGCCATACGGTCCAATTCGGAAAGCGCAAAGGCCAAGTTTCGCTCCGTCGCGTTGCTGACACGGATACGTCTCTGCCATTTTCTGAGGCGGTATAACTGCGCTCTGTTTTTGGAAGAGATGGACTTACCGTACGAATCACGGTTTCTCCAGTCAATCATTGTGGAAAGACCTTTGTCATGAATCGTGTACGTCATCGGAGCGCCGACACGGGAGCGTTTCATGCGCTGGTCGTGGTCAAAAGCGCGCCATTCGGGACCTTCGTCAACGAAGTCCGCGTCAACGACAAGACCGCAGTCACCGCAGACAAGCTCGGCGCGTTCATAATCGTGAACGAGATTTTGGCTACCGCACTCGGGACAGACGTACACTTCCGTCTCTTTGGAAATTTCTTTCTCCTTCTTGGCGCGGATCATCTCTTTTATTTTGTCTCTGTTGATTGTGTCGGAATAGCGAACCCTTTCAATTTCTACCATTTCATCACCATTTTTATTTCTTTAATTGCGGGCGGATTTTTTATGACGCTGAGGCGTAAGCGGCATTAATTTAATTGCTTTTAAATTGCTTTTATTCCCTTGAATAAATTTGAATATGTTTGAATACGTTTGAATAAATTTGAATACGTTTGAATTCAGTTCGAAAGTTGTTTTCGGATCTTGATTCGGATTTATTTTGCGACTGTCCGGTCATTTTTCGGCTGCTTTATTTGACATAGACTTTTTCTTTGACCAATTTTTTTGCCTGAGCCGCATCCAATTCTCTGTAAATGCGGACCAAAAAATAGGGCTGTTCTTCGGACCCGAACGCTGTCACGACTTTCCCAACAGGCCTGACGTTTTTGTCAATCACCTGCTGGTTCATCATCTTGTGAAGGGGTGTATTGTCCGGCGTGTCATATTTGACGACAAAACACGATTTACCATGCAAATGCGAGACTGTTCCGAGCCGTTTCATGTGGTCCTCAAAATCCGTAATGTTATTTAATTCAATTTCAAATCAAGTGATCAGTATTTTTATCGTTTCCGTTTTTCGGAAACCGTTTAGGTTTTTCAGCAAACCGTTTAGGTTTTCAGCAAACCGTTTAGGTTTTTCAGCAAACCGTTTAGGTTTTTCAGCAAACCGTTTAGGTTTTTCAGCAAACCGTTTTTCAATAACCGTTTATCAAAAACGGTAAGATTGAAAACGGTAAGAAACGGCAAAAACGGTAATCTTTAAATCCTCTAATCACCTATGATTCAATCATATAAGATTTAAAAATCGATGCGGCAGCTTCCATATGCGGTCTGCATACGGATAAGTATGTGTGTGAATTCTTAACAGTACTAAGTCAGTTTCTACTATTTAAATTTGCCGCAACAGTTATAAACAAAACCTGATTTATCTCGACTTATGACGATGTACAAAACGCTTTTTTTCGTTTCAGTTTTGTTCAGTTGTTTCAGTTTTATTTATTGATTCGTTTGATTCCGCCGACGCCAACGCCGCTTCCAACTTTTTTAAGAAAACGTCTTTCTTTTGGCTGTCCACCAAAGCGTGTTCCACGACTTCGGTGATGTTTGACACCGGAATGATTTCAATGATGTCTTTGTACGCGTCTTCGATCATCACGTCGGATTCGTTGGCCTTGGGAATAATGACCTTCTTAATGCCCGCCTGAGCCGCCGCTTCGATCTTATAGGTAACGCCGCCGACCGGCAGCACGTCGCCTCTGACCGACAGCGAACCGGTCATCGCAATCGTTTGGTTGACGGGGATTTTCTCATAGGCCGACAAAACGGCTGTCGCAATTGAAATGGACGCGCTGTCACCCTCGACGCCTTCATAGATGCCGACAAACTGAATGTGGATGTCGATGGCTTCGATCTCCTTCCCTGTGACCTTTTTAATCACGGCGGAAACGTTCTTCACCGCCTCGCGGGCAATTGTCCTCAACTGGCCGGTGGCAATGATATTTCCTTGCGCTCCTGAAATCGAATGCGTAACTTCCGAAAGGATGGGAAGGACGATGCCTGAGTCGCCGCCGATAACAGCCAAACCGTTGACGCGGCCGATTTCGCCGCCGTCCTTCATGAATGACTCATAATCTTTCTTGTTTTCCAGATAGCGGTCAGCCAGCTGCTGTTCAATGGAGCGTGAAATCTTCTTTGCCCGAAGAACGTGATCGGCTGTCGTGTACGGCGCGTTGTCCGCGCGGGCCAGGTCGCCGGCGACACGGACCAAGCCGCCCAAATCTCTCAATTTCAAAGTCAACTGCCCTTGTCGCCCGGAGCGGCGTTTCGCTTCGCGGATAATCTCTTTAACAGCCTTCTCATCAAATTGAGGAATGTGGCCGTCGCGCATGACTTCCTGCGCCACGAACCGGATGTATTTGTCACGGTTTTCGTGCGTGTCCGGCATAGATTCGCGCATATAGACTTCGTAGCCGTAGCCTTTAATTCTGGAGCGGAGCGCCGGATGCATTTTTTCAAGCGCGTCAATATTTCCGGCGGCAATCATGATAAAGTCGCAGGGGACGGGCTCGGTTTTAACAAGAGCGCCGGAGCTTCTTTCGGACTGACCGGTGATGCCGTATTCCCTTTCTTGAAGCGCCGTTAAGAGACTCTGCTGTGATTCAACGCC
>WRDC01000044.1 GCA_009783635.1 Methanimicrococcus sp.
GATGATGTTTTGGATGGTCAAACCATCAAGCTTCTGACCGACATCAATTATAATTCGGGCATTTTGGTGGACGGCAAAAACATCACATTTGACGTCACCGGCTATATCTTGAACGTGACATCCGCACAAGGAGACGCTCTTAAAGTGGATGGCGCGGGCGGTGAAGTCAATTTGATTGACGGCGGCACGGGCGCGTTCAATGTCATCTGTCTGGACGCGTTCGGAAACGGTGTATATGCCTCTTCCGGCGGCAAAGTCGCGGTGACAAGCGTGATGAGCGATGGATTTGGATTGTTTGCCATCGGTACGGCCGTCACGGTGAGCGGCGATGTGACGAGTAACAAAGACGGCGTGGGGGCCGAGCTCGGCTCGGTCGTCAGCATTGGCGGAGACATGACAAGCAGTGGTTCTCGCGGCGTAACTGCAGGAAACTCTTCGTCCGTCACGGTCAGCGGCAACGTAACAGGCGGTGTATCTTCGTATTACGGCGCAACAGTAAACGTTGGCGGCGACGTGTTAAACAGCGGCGGCTCTCACGGCGTATATGGCTATTCCGATACAGCTCTAACTTCCGATACAACCATAACGGTCGGCGGCAACGTGACCGGAAATACGACCGGCGTGTGGGCCGATAATTCGATCGTCAACGTTGGCGGTGACGTGACAAGCAACAACGCCGGCGTGGATGCCAAAAACGAATCTAAGGTCACCATTGACGGAATCATCTCGGTGCCTGTTGACAAGCCATATATCGAAATCAACGGTTTATCTTATGATATCGGTGACTATCGCAATCCTTCCTCCAAACCGAACTATCTTGAATACACGGATGACGACAGTTTTGTTTGGGTGAAAATGGAAGGCGTCGAAGACGACAACGGTGACGATGACGGAAACGGCGGCCGCGGCAACAGATTCGGCAACGCAACGGTTCGGGAAAACCAGAGCGCCGGCCGGCAGGTCGTTAGCGATGAATCGGGCGCCGAGCCGGAGGATACCGAAGAGGAAGAAGAAGAGGAAGAAGAGGAAGAAGAGGAGGAGGCGCAAAACGGCGGCAAATCCAAGACATGGCTTTGGCTGCTTCTTTTACTGCTGTTGGTCCTCATCATCGGTCTCATCATGAACCGCAAGAAGATTCAGGCATATCTGAAAAAATAAGATATGAAAATTGAGGCGCTCGGAAATGAATGATTTCCAAGCGCCTTTTTTTATGATTTTTAAAAACGAATCTTTAACTTTGATTTTTCTTGCATTCAATGCATAAAGTCCGGCGGCATGCCTCACTATTGGCCATCCACCGGTTGCCCCAGCTTTTCAGCATCTGAATGATTTCAATCAATTCTTCTCCCTTTTTCGTCAGGGAATATTCGCATTTCACCGGAAACGAAGATGAATCGACCGTCTTTATGATCAGTCCTTCTTTTTCCAGCTCTTTTAACCGGGTGGACAGCGTTTTCTGAGTGATGCCGCCAAGCTGCCCTTTCAGCTCATTGAATCGCTTGTCGCACATCTTTCCTTTGTAAAGCTCATGAAGAATACAGAGAGTCCATTTTTTGCCGACGAGTTCTGTCAGCTTGTATATCGTGCAGTCTTTCATAAGTATCTGATATGAAACTTTCTACTATTTAAATGAATATTCCCATTGTACTTAGTATCAAAAGGATATCTTCGACTGCGCTTGAATCCGAGCCATTCGAATGCTGTCCTTTTACATTAAAAAAACGGTTAAAAAAATCACTCAGGAGGAGTAAAATGTTTTGTTATCAATGTGAAGAAACAATAAACGGCACAGGCTGCACAGTTGGCGGCGCGTGCGGTAAAAAAGAGGAGGTCGCCGTTCTTCAGGACCGGCTGATTTACGCTTTGAAAGGATTTGCTTTCTGCAACAGCCGCGGCCGTTTGAAGGGTTGCGCCGACCCGGGGTTCGGCCCGTTTGTCATGGACGCGCTGTTCTCGACGCTGACAAATGTCAACTTTGACGCCGCTTACTTTGAAAAACTGATCAATGAAACGCTGAAGCGCCGCGATGTTGTCCGCAATGCCGTTCACAACGGCGCGCCGCCCGGCCCGACCGCTCCGAACGTTGCCGTCATCACTTATGAAGATTTGATGAAAAAAACGGCGGAGGAAATCGGCGTCTTGGCAACGGCGGACGCGGATGTGCGGTCGCTTCGCGAAACCTTGATCTACGGCCTGAAAGGACTTGCCGCTTACGGCACGCACGCGCTGATCTTAAACTCGGAAGACGATACCGTTTATCAATTTATTGAGAAAGGTCTGATTTCAACCATCGACGATTCGCCGCTCGAAAAACCGAACGTGGATCAGATGGTTGCCCTCCTGCTGGAATGCGGGGGTTTCGGCGTAAAAATCATGTCCATGCTGGATGCGGCCAACACAAAAGCCTACGGCAACCCCTCTCCGACATCCGTCAAAACGGGCGTCGGTAAAAACCCCGGCATTTTAATCAGCGGCCACGACCTCAAAGATTTGGAAATGCTTTTGGAACAAACCCGGGGGACCGGCGTTGATGTCTACACGCACGGCGAGATGCTGCCGGCACACGCTTACCCCGCTTTTCAGGAGTATGCCCATCTGGCCGGCAATTACGGCAATGCTTGGCATCTTCAGAAAACCGAATTCGAAAGCTTCAACGGCCCGATTTTAATGACGACCAACTGTCTCGTGCCGCCCAAAGAAACCTACGCCGGCAGACTGTACACCACAAACGTGGTCGGTTACAGAGACGATAAAATCCAAGTCAAGCACATCGCCGTCAAATCCGGCGGCGGCAAGGATTTCACCGAAATCATCGAAGCCGCTAAAACTTGCCTCCCGCCGCAAGAACTGGAAAACGGCACCGTCATGACGGGCTTTGCCCACGCCGCGACGCTTTCCGTTGCCGACAAAGTCATCGAAGCGGTCAAAAGCGGCCACATTAAAAAATTCGTCGTCATGGCCGGCTGCGACGGCCGTCATAAAGAGAGGAGCTACTACACCGCGTTCGCGCAGGCGCTTCCGAAAGACACCGTCATCCTGACCGCTGGCTGCGCCAAATACCGCTACAACAAATTGGACTTGGGCGACATCGGCGGCATTCCGCGCGTCTTAGACGCCGGCCAGTGCAACGACTGCTATTCGCTGGTCGTCATCGCGCTCGAGCTTGCCAAAGCGTTCGGCGTTGAAAGTGTGAACGACCTGCCGATCGTCTACAACATTGCTTGGTACGAACAAAAAGCAACGCTGGTTTTCCTGGCGCTTCTGCATCTCGGCATTCAAAACATTGTCATCGGCCCGGTCCTTCCGGCTTGCCTGTCCCCCGCGGTCTTGGACGTCCTCGTCAAAACCTTCCGTGTCAGCAAAAACACGGAAGTCGAACCGGATATCAAGAGACTGATCACTCTTTAAAGTCTCCGCTCCCTCAAAAACGGAAAAATGAAAAAACGGAAAAATGAAAAAACGATAAAATGAAAAAACAAAAAAACGGAAAAACGAAAAACGGTTAAAAAAAGCCGGCTGTGTCAGCGCAGCCGTGCCCATACGTTCCGCCATTTTGCCGGCGGCACCGCCCTGAAAAATTACGGCCTTTCCTCTGCCGCATTTTTATCAGTCGCCGTCGGTATCAATGGACAACGCCTGATGCGGGCACATATCGATACAAAGGCCGCAGCGAACGCATTTCTGCATATCCATGGTCAGGTTCCAGTCTTTGTCAAAGCCGTACACTTTGGACAGGCAGACGGAAATGCAGGCGCCGCACTCGATACATTCCTTTTCGTTCCGGCATATCGGCGTGTTCAGCGGAACGGCCGAGACGCCGCGCGCGATAAATTCGTCCCGGATGGTTTCGTAATATTTGTCGAGAATTTCAATAATGACTTCCCCGCCGGTCGAATCCACGCGGGAGGAGACAATGCTGACCAATATTCCTGTTTTTAAAATGATTTCCGAAAGAATCGGAGATTTGACCCGTTCTTCCGGAAAGCTGATTTTTATCTTCATTCGTGTTTCCCCCGCGTGAATAATTTGCTGATATGTTCGCTTGTCAGCATACCGATCACATTTTGATTCTCATCAATGACGGGAATCGCCGATATTTTATGTTTGGCCAAGCGCTTGGCAATGACATCCACCGTCTCGTTCGGCGAGCAGGTCACCACATTTTTTGTCATGCAGGCTTCCACC
Source organism: Methanimicrococcus sp. (assembly GCA_009783635.1). GTDB lineage: Archaea > Halobacteriota > Methanosarcinia > Methanosarcinales > Methanosarcinaceae > Methanimicrococcus. Next base: position 4,186 of record WRDC01000044.1, read on the forward strand.
GTATCGACTTTACCTTCCGCGACCGCTTTGGATATATCCCAAGACGTGATGATTCCGACCAATTTCCCTTTTGAAACAACGGAAATATGGTTTCTTTCATTTTGTTTCATCAGTTTGGCCGCTTCAATAAAGCTTTCCGTTTTCTCGACCGTCACCACTTTCTTGCCCATCACATCGCCGGCGACCGGCAGTTTGTTGGTCTCCTTCATGGGTTTCGCCGATTGTTTTTTCGGAAGCGTTGTCGTGTTTTCGCCTAAGAAGAATGTTCCGGCGGCAATCCGGCTTTTCAATTCATTCGCCACGTCCCGCGCTTTCTTAAAACTGGAGAGGGGAGAAGTCGTCACGTCTTTGCCGTTCAGCAAAACGCTTCCCGATTTCAGCTCCTCGTAGTTGGTTTTTTGAATCACCGGCCGGTCGCGTCTTCCGACGCTGTAATCTTTGATACTGATTTCAATATCCGCGTCTCGGACGGCCGTCGCTTTGGCCATCTCGGCATCCAAAATCGGGATCGGAATTCCAACCCCGAGGTACAGCGAGGTCCCGTAGCCTTCGAAAGTGGCGGCGTTCACGTAATTTTTTGTCATCTCTTTAAGATTGGCCGTTGTCATGAGCGTCGCAAAGCCGGACGCCGTTGAACATTGCGTCCCTTCGCCGATGATTGTGCCTTCGGCGCCGCCCATGAATATTTTCGTCCCCGCGCCGATTGTCCGGTACGTCGGGTCGTTGGAAAGCGGCGACAGAATACCGGCGCCGGAATACGTCACATTTTTAAAGTCCGGAAGAAGTTTTCCCATGTATGTATGGAGAATCCTCTTGGAACCGTTGGTCGCGGCGTCATAACGCTGGTAAGCGTTTCTCGGATTGACCATGATGGCTTGGTTCAAGTCGTTCAGTGTCACGGTGGTTGTTAATTCCTTTCTCGGGTAACAGTCCGTTCCGTAAGACTGGGCAACGATTTTGATTTCTTTGCCGCGGATCAGGTCTTCAATGACATGGGCGCCGCCGTATTTCATGCCGGCCTTTTCCGATACCTGCGTCGCGCCCAAGTATGCGTCAACGGCGGCAAGACCGCTGTAGGCTTCCACATCATTCATGAACATTTTTGTTATTTTAATCGGTATTTCGGAATGTCCGAAATTCAGAAAAACGCCCGACGAACACATAGCGCCGAAAGTCCCCGTGGTCACCACGTCCACTTCCAAAGCCGCCTTTTCCGCCCCGATGTCGTCCACAATGTCCGACATTTCTTCCGCCGTGACAACACAGACATCACCGGAGGCAATTTTTTTATTGATTTCAGCAATCGTTTTCGCCATTATGCTCGTCTCCTTTTCATCGCCGCGAAAGAACCGCGGTTTCTTTGTTTTTTGATTGATACTTCTGCTGCCGGCGCGTCATGTTTATTCGCTCTGCCGCGTCTGACCGGCAAATCTTTTCTCAGGGGATACTGTCTATGACATAATAGTATATAAATTTGCTTCTTACTTATTACCATTGGTTATATTCTGGGAGTCTGCAGCGCTTTCCCGTTTATTGCTCTGCGGCGCGTCCGGCTCTCTCCTTAAATCGCTACTCACAGCCTTTCCGTTTTAAATTAAGGATATGGTGTATTCATCGGCAACGAAGCATATCATTTTTAAAGTATTGTGATTATAATATCAAATATTAATAAAATCGCCTTTTAAAAAACGGCTCCGCTCGAATGAGAATCGGCAGAGTCCGGAATTTTATGTCTCAATTAAAATTAAATAATAAATCATCGTTAATCTATTACCTTCATTGCAATTTGGTAATTTGAATCGAATTCAAATTACGTCGGTATGAATTATGATCAAACAGGTCCAAACAGACAAAGCGCTCAATTGCCTCAAGCCCTCGTCTTCCGTCTTCGCTCACTACTCAAACCGTTACTGTGAGTTCGGAAGCCGTTTTTATTCCTTCTTCAAGCATGAATTGAAAAATTATCACAATGCGATTTTAATGTCTCTTGATATGTATCAATTGAAGCGCGAAGAGAAATATTTGGACATGATTTCCGAGGCTTCATAGAAAAGTTTGGAACATATCGACCGCCTGACTGAAATCGAGCCGCATATCTTTAACGGCGGAAATAGTGGTTTTTATTCGTGCGAAGCGGCCATCCGGGAAGCCATGGAATCCTATCCGTCGGCCGGCTATGAAATAACGGGCGCGGACTGCAGTGTTTTTGCGGACGTCTCCTTTCCCTTCGTCTTTGAATCATTGATTTCCGGCATTTTCAGATCCGGACAGACCATCGAAAAACTGATTTTCCATATTTCTTTATTTGAAGAAAACGGTTTTCCGAAATGCCGCATCGATATCATTTTCCCCGGTCTTTCAATTCCGGAAGATCTGGCGGATTGGATTATAAATAACGAAAGCCGGCATTTCACAAACAATCCTGCTCATATGGCGTTTTTTGTCTCTCAAAACATTATCGGCAGATACAGCGGCAATTTTTCTCTGGCGGAACATACCGGTGACCGGGCGGTTTTTGCGGTGACGCTGTATCAGGAAAGCGACCCGCTCAAAAATTCTGCGGATTAACGGATCCGCTTTTGTTTTTCAGGTATCTCGGTTAGCTTTTTATGGATTTGACCCCTTCTGTTCGCAGGTGACACAAATGACGCGTATTTTGGCGACCGGCACTTTTGATATCCTGCACCCCGGCCACCTTTATTTTTTGGAGCGGGCCAAAGCGCTCGGTGATGAATTATATGTCGTCATCAGCCGCGACGCCAATGTCAATCATAAACCGACCCCCATCCTTCCGGAAAAACAGCGTTTGGAAATGGTCGGCGCGTTAAAACCCGTTGATTCCGCCGTTCTCGGCAGCCTGACGGATTATTTTGAACCCGTCGCATCCATCCGGCCGGACATTATCGTTCTCGGTTTTGATCAAAAATTCAAAGAAAAAGATTTGGAAGAAGAACTCAAAAAGCGCGGCTTTTCTTCAAAAGTCGTCCGTTTGCCGGCGGCGGACGGCAGTTTTTACAGCAGCAGGTCCATTGCCGCTGAAATTGTCAAGCGTAAAAAAGAAGATTTCAGAGCGTGACGTCCCGTCTCTTTTTTACGTTCAAGTATTTCTCTTTTTGACTCGCGTCCAGTTTTTCAATCGAGTAGCGAAGCATTGTCCGCGGCATCTCTCCGGCGTGCTCTTCCAAAAACCGGACCAAAACCGATTCGTCCCTTTTGCCGATTTCGCGAAGCATCCAGCCCGTGCACTTGTGAATCAAATCATGCGTCGCCGGCAGGAAATGCTCACACAGGCGCAGTGTCGGGTCAAAGACGCCTTGCCGGATGAATGCGTGCGTCGTCATCACGCAAATGCGCTGTTCCCACAAATGACCGGATTCCGAGAGATGTTTCAGGGTTTTGCCGCCCAGCGTTTCCGGCTCCGTTTCCAAAAACCATTCGCCGAGAATATATGATGCGGACGCGTCTGTCAAATCCCAGTTATTAACATATGCCAAATTTTCAAGATACAGCGTTACGATTTCCTTTTTCTCCCGCATGGTTTCTTTCTGATTTTCGGGAGACATTTTTCCGTTTCCTTTGATCGCTTTTCTGCAAGCGGCGCCGTACTTTTCGGTCATGAAAAAAAGCGCGGTCTGCCGGTGCTCATGAATCGGGGAAACGATGAGTATTTTAATTTCATCCAAAGGGATGTTTTTGTATTCTTTTCGCGCCAGCGCCCGCATTTTCGGAACATGGACGCCGATGAAAATATCGTTTTCACCGTAACCGCCGGCACCGGTTTTAAAATAGCCGCGGAGATGTTTTGCTCTCTCCGGGTCGCTTGATTCTTCCAAAACGGTTTTTACGGTTTTTGCTGTTAACATTTTCCGTCTCCTTTTTCCTTATTTCTCACGCCGTTCTTTATTTTCCAACATCAGAAGCTTCTGTTTCAAATCCGTTCCCGCCGCGTAGCCGGTTAATTTCCCGTTGCTTCCGATCACGCGGTGGCAGGGGATGAAAATCGAGATCGGATTTTTGTTGTTCGCCATCCCGACAGCGCGGCTTGCGTTCGGGTTGCCGACGGCCGCCGCGATGTCTTTGTAAGTGACCGTTTGACCGTACGGGATTTCAGAGAGCGCCGCCCAGACTTTTTCCATAAAAGGCGTTCCTTTCGGCGCCAGCGGCAAATCAAAGGCCGTCCGTTCTCCGCTTAAATATTCATCCAGCTGCCGGAACGCCTCAAAAAGAACGGGATGCGCCGTTTTCTCATCGTAATCTGTCCGGTCCGCGCTTATTTTTCTGATATCATTTTCAAAAACAAGTTTGGAAATGAATCCGTCCTTTTCCTCAATGCCGATTTTTCCGATCCGCGTTTCTTTAAAATAAATCATTGTCAGGCTCCGCCGCGTCTTTCATATTTCTTAAAAAGGATATGTTTTCAAAAATATAAAGCTTTGATAAGGCCGGTGAAAGTAATAAAACAGCGACGCCCCCTCCGGCTTTCAGTCTTTCAGAGCTTTCTCGCGCAGCTGTCTGTTGTACGTAATTGCAAAACGATGCGCCTCGTCACGTATTTCCTGAAGGTAGAGGGAGGCTTTTTCGTTCTTCTGAATCGGAATCGGGTCTGATAGCCCCGGAACAAAGACCTCTTCTTCGCGCTTCGCCAATGAAATGACAGGCGTTTTCACGCCGATTTGTTTCAAAACAGCCGCGGCGGCGGACAGCTGTCCTTTGCCCCCGTCCACCACAATCAAATCCGGAAAAGGTTTTCCTTCTTCCGACAATTTGGAGTAACGGCGGCCGACAACTTCGGCGATGGACGCAAAATCGTCAATGCCTTCCACCGTCTTGATTTTAAAACGGCGGTAATTCGATTTATCCGCTTTGCCGTCGCGGAACTGTACCATTGAGGCAACCGTATGTGTTCCCGACAAGTGCGAAATGTCAAAACACTCGATAACGCGCGGCGGCTCCGGCAGCATCAGGCGTTTGCCGAGTTCCTCCACTTTTGACACCGCGCTGAAAAAGGCCAGCTCAATATTTTTTTCGGCCAGCGCCAGCAAATCTTTTTTATCGCCGCGTTTCGGAATCGTGATCTTGACGGTTTTGCCGTTTCGTTGGGACAGAAAATCAATCAGAGAGCGGCTGATATTATCCGTTTTGCCGGATTTTTCGCCCGCGTTATAAACGGCGGCCGCGTCCCTCATTTTCATTTCCGGCTCATCCGCCGCCGTATATGCTTCTTCCTCCAAGATTTCGGCCGCGTCCGGCAGAATAATTTCGGAAGGCGTTTCGTGGCCGGAATAATAGCGCACCAGAAATTCCTCCAAAAAATTCCGGTGAAACGGGAATGAAAACTCTTCTTTGCCGACCAATGTTCCTTTAATCACGTTGAAAACGATGATGTAAATTTTTTCATCGCGGATGAGATAATTGATGACGTCTTCGTCGTGATTGTTTCTTCGTTCCATCCGCTGCCGGTTGTTCAGATATTCCAGCGCGTAAATCTGGTCGCGGATATCGAGCGCCAGCTCAAACTCCTGTTTTTTCGTATGTTTTTCCATTTCAGCGCGCAGTTTTTCCTCCAGTTCCGCCGAATTGCCGCGCAGAACGGAGTCCGCTTTCCCAATGCTTTTTTTGTATTCCTCGGGCGTGATGTATCCGGCGCAGGGCGCGGAACAGTTGTGGATGTGATAACGAAGGCAGGGGCGTTTTTGCATATTCCGGCAGGAGCGCAGTTTAAACGTCCGTTTGACCACTTCTAAAATCTCATCCCGCTCTCTCGCCGAAACGAAGGGGCCGTAAAGTTTTCCGCGCGCCGTTGTCCGGCGGAGGATTCCGATTCTCGGAAATTCGTCGTCGCTGATGTGAATAAACGCATAGCTTTTTGAGTCTTTCAAATCAATATTGTACTTCGGAGTGTGTTTTTTAATCAGCGTATTCTCCAAAATCAGCGCTTCCACTTCATTGTCCGTGGCGATAAAGTCAACGGACTCAATGTTCTTTACCAAAAGGCGCGTCTTCGGGTCGAGGTCTCGTTTTTGAAAATAGCTGGAAACACGTTTTTTCAGATTTTTTGCCTTACCGATGTAAATGATTTCATCGTCTTTGCCGCGGTAAATATAACAGCCGCTGGATGTCGGAATTACGGATAAGTCTATCATTTTTGCGTCATCGTACTTCCCCAAAACGGGATTTTGAATCTTTTCATTCATTTATCCGTTCGTTCATTTATTTTTTTCTTTCATTCAATTTATCTTTTTCTTTCATTCAATTTATCCGTTCTTTCATTCAATTTATCCGTTCTTTCATTTATCTTCTTTCTTTCATTCAAAATCATGTTCTTCTTCGCCGAAATCATAATCCACAATTTCAATGTCTATCGGCTTACCGCTGTTGTCAAACGCGTTCCACGAGTCGCGCGTGTACGGGTTTCCGACGATGATATTTACTTCATTTGACCGGAAGAAAATCAAGTCTTGTTCGGAGGGGCGCGCGGCGCCGCTCGGGTGGCTGTGAACAGAGCCGGCGTGCGGCATATTCGGCATCATCCATGTTTTTAAGCTGACGCTTCGGCGCGTTGTGTCCGTTCCGGGCAGGTAAATGACATTGATAATGGTGTCTCCTTTTGCTTCCAAAAGGGCTCCGAATTCGTGCGGGTGGGAAGCTTTACAGGCTTCCAAGATAAAGTCGATGGTGTCGGATGCGATTTTTGTAACGGGCATCGTTTCTGTAACTCCGTGTTTCGTCTGAAATCATCATAAGATTTTAAAAAGAGAGTATGGTCACCGCAAGCGTTCTCAAAAACGCACCGGCTTCCGCGTAAAAAAGGAAAACCGCGGCCAAAGAGAAGATGTCTCTGTTTTTAATTCCGGCAGGAGCCGGCGGCCGCGATTTTTGTATTATTTTTCATCTAAGTCCAATTCAATATACTGCATTGTCTTTTTCGGCCGGCCTTCCGATTTGTCTTCCGCGGAGGTTTCATCATTGTTCCGGGGCGGCTTCCATTCCGTTTTTTCGTTTTGCGCTTTGTCTTTTTCCATCACGGAATCAAAGTACGCGTATTTGGAATTGTTTTTTTCCGGCTCTTCAGCGGGGGCGGGGGGAGGCGTTTCTTTTTCAAACGTTTCAAAGACCTGAACGCCTTCGTCGTCGGCGGGATCGCGGTTTTGTTCGCGGCGTTCGCGGTAGACAAAGGCCAAATCCGCCTGTTCTCCGCAGTCCGTCTTTTGTTCCTTTTCTTTCATATAACCGGACTGGGTTTCTTCATCAAAAGCATATGAACGGGCTTCAAAGAGTTCTAAGTCTTCGTCGTTCCATTCGTTTTCGGACGGCTTTTCAGGAATGGCGCCGGCAAC
>WRDC01000045.1 GCA_009783635.1 Methanimicrococcus sp.
AGAAAGTCTTTTGGCGGCCATAGCGGCGGGGCAACTCCTGTACCCATACCGAACACAGAAGATAAGCCCGCCGGCGTTCCCTGTTGTACTGAAGTGTGCGAGCCTTCGGGAAGCTTGGATCGCTGCCATGAGACTTTCTTTATTACTCTTATTTTGTTGTTTTTGAATTGAAGAGCAGAGGCTGTTTTTCTTGATTTAAGTGAAAACAGCGAGGGCTATTTTATTGATTTTTTGTGAATAGCGTAAGCTCTTTTATTTGGTTTATGGAAAAAAAGAGGGTGCCTTTTTGAATGAGATTTGTTTGAAAATGTGTGCGGGTCGCGCGCGCGGGCGAGCCGTGCGCGAAGGCGGGCTGCGCGGGTGTGCGCGGCCGATGCGGTCATAACCGCAACGGTTCAGTCTCTGTTTTTTGAAAAAAAGGGATGGGGTTTCGAAGTCTCTTCACATTACTTTTATATCTCTTAAATCCGATATTCTGTCATTCAACGTTCAAAACGGAGAGATGGTTAATTGGAAAATATGACAATGCTGGAGCGTTTTACGCGTTCTCTGAATCTCAAAGAAGTCGATAAAGTGCCGGTTTGCTCCGTCACGCAGACGGGAACGACAGACCTGATGCGGATGACCGGAACAAGTTGGCCGAAAGCGTTTACGGACCCGAAAGAAATGGCGGCTTTATCTGTGGCCGGCTATGAAATTGCCGGCTTTGAAGGCATCCGCTACCCTTTCACGTCTTTTGACATTCCGAAAGCATTCGGCTGTTCGTATTCGGGAGGCACTCTGGATTCGCCGCCGTATCAAACGGATTTTCCGTGTAAAAATCTGAAAGACATTGGAAATGTCGTTATTCCCGATAATCTGTACGAAAGTCACGGCATTCAATCTATGATTGAAGCGACAGGCCTGCTTCGGAAAGAATTAACAGACAAAGGATATGAGGCGCCGCTGATTGCCGGAATCTTAGGCCCGGCGTCATTCGCTTCTTGTGTTGCGGGCGTCAACAACTTTTTAATGTGGTGCATTCGGGAACCGGACGCGCTGAAGGAACTTTTTAAAATCGGCGCCGAGGTTTCCGCGGAATACGCCAATCTTCTTTACGACCACGGCGCGGATTCTGTTATCATCATCGATTCCGAAGCCGGTCCCGACCTGTTTCCGCCGCCGCTTTTCAGGACAATGGTTCTTCCTTTCTATAAACGGATGACAAATCAAATGAAAGGGTTGAATATGCTTCATATGTGCGGCGACGCGACCGAGATTTTGGAACCGATCGCAGACTCCGGCTTTTTAGGCGTGAGTCTGGAAGAAAAAGTGGATATAAGCTATGCCGCCGAAACCGTCGGCGACCGGATTTGTCTGATCGGCAACGTTTCTCCGTCCAACGAGATGCTTCTGCAGAAACCGGCTGTGGTTAAACAAGCGGCCAAACATTGCATTGAAGACGGCGTTCGGATTTTGGCGCCCGGCTGCGGCATTGCGCCATGGACGCCGCTTGACAATTTAAAAGCGCTTGTGGCGGCGCGTGATGAATATTATGTTGAGAAAGGCCTGCTTTAAGTCTTTTTCTTTTTTTTGTTTTTGTGATGTCTTTTTTATAAACATTATAAACAGGCTACTCTGCTCATTTCAAATGAACGGCGCGAATAAAACAGAAAATAATCGAGAAATAAAAAACAGAAAATAACCGCGGCATTACAGCCGGCAGCTTTTTGTTTTACAGTTTTTTGTCGGGTATTTGTAATACTCAAGAATTTTGAACAGCAGCATAAAGGCGTACCAATCGTGCGTATTGTCAAACCCGTTGCAGTTTTTAATCTCCAGCCGATTGTTTTTGTATGTAATTTCCGCGTAAGCGGAAACGTCTGATGTTTGGACATCTAATTCTACGCCGCTGAAATCCTCTTTCAGGAAAGTTCCCGTTCCTTTAATTATATAAACATCGGTTTTTTCATCATCGTTTTTTTCTTTTTTCAAAAGAGTGATCTCATTAAAAGTATAGTCTCTCTGTTTATGCCAATCGTTGGCTTTTCCCATGTAATCGACGCGGAAAAAAACATCGTTGACAATGAAACATTCTCCGGCGTCAGTTTTTCTGAAAACTTCCCCAATCGTTTGACGCGAGGGAATGATATATTCGGTACTGGCGATATAATCCTGTTTCGGATATTCGTTGTCGTCAATTTCCCAGTCCAATCTTTTGTATTTTTTTGTTTTCAAATGGCCTTGGGGCTCATTTGCATTATAATCGTTTGAGCCGAAGAGTTTTTTGAATAATCCCATTCCAATCACCTGTTTTTAAAATAGTTTTTAAGTTTTAATATCTTGCCGTCAGCGGAAGCTCGCCGATATCAACAACCGGTGTTCACTTTAAAAAAGAAATGGAATTGAGAAGAATTACTCTTCCCTTTTCTTGTCTTCATAATTTACTTCTTCATAACTTACTTCTTCATAAATCACTTCTTCATAAACGGCTTCACCATTTTCATGAACGCCCGCGACATAGATGAATCCTTCATCGTACGGGTCTCTTCCCAACGGGTCCGGTCCGAATCGATTTGGCCCCTCTGTTCCTTTGGCAAGGAATAAATAAAGGTCAAATATCAGTACGATAACAAAGCCGATGAACGGAATAATTGCTATGAGCCGGATTAAAAGATACCAACCGCTTTTGTCCAAGTCGTGAAGACGCTTGATTGACTGAAACAGGAGGAAAACCATGCATATCAGCAAAAATACAAAGGACAGATATGAAAATATTATATCAAGCGTGTCACTGATAAGTTCGGCAATTCCCCACACAAATCCAAAAAGAAATGCCGCAATAATGACACCTATATTTCTTAAGAAATACGGTTTCCTGTTCAGTCGTCCTTCATAAGAAAAATATTCTTTCATAGAATTTCTTTCCATACTTTTCTTAAGTCATTTAAATTATAAATATTCATCATTTTTTGTTTTTCTCTCATCAGCGCCGATTTTTCATCCCAACGGGTCTGGCCCGAACCGATTCGGACCTTCCGTTCCTTTGGCAAGGAGCAAATAAAGGGCAAGCGCTAAAACGATAAACTTGCCGATGAGCGGAACAAGTATCCCAAACAGAATCAAAAGGTACCAACCGCTTTTGTCCAAATCGTGAAGACGTTTGATTGCCTGCAGCAGCATGAAAATAATGCATACCAAACAAAACAGGATGAACAGAAACGCAAACAGAAGCGCAAATATTATCAAAAGCAAGCCGGTGATGATGGTACCGCTGTTTATTATATCGCTAATCATTGCATCGCTGCCGATCCCGCCGCCGAGAATCGGGCCGCTGACAAATGACACGGTTTTCCATAATATTATCCCGAAAATGACGGCTGAAAGACCGGCGCCCAACCACCTTAAGAAATAAGGTTTCCTGTTCAGCCGGCCTTTATATGAAAAGTATTTCTTCAATTTTTCACCGCGTCCGTTTCTTCCCATGCTTTCCGCTGTCGAATTGATATATCGGTGTCATATATCGGCGTCATTTTTTTCGGGTCAGCATCGGTTTTTCATCTTTCGGACGATTTCTTCAGAGTTCGAAAACGCATGGTCCGCTTGCGCTTTTGTCAGTCCCGACCCCGTCAAAATTTGATAAGCCGTCTCTTTTGTGACCATATCGCTCGGCCGGTGAGTGTCGGTGTTGCACACCAGTTTCGCTTTTGCTTCCGTTGCCAGCCTCGCGACGTGGCCGTTCGTGCGGTTGTGGCCGCCGCGAGCCGTGATTTCAAGATAAGTGCCGGTTTCTTTTGCCAGCTCCGCCTCTTCAACGGTGATAAATCCGGGGTGGGCCAAAATATCTACGTATTCGGATTCAATCGAGGCGCGGTTGGTTCCGGGAGCGACCGGCTCAACGCTCGTCTCGCCGTGGACAACGACGATGTCGGCGCCGATTTCTTTGGCGCGTTTTGCCAGTTTGTCGATCTGTGCCGGCGGCACATGCGTGATTTCAATGCCCGCGAAAATGTCAATGTTCCATTCCTCTTCAATGATTTTTGCTTTTTGAAGGGAAGAAATGATATATTCAAAATTCGTGAAATCGGCATGGTCGGTCATGGCAATGGCACGGTATCCGTGCATGACGGCGCGGCGGATGTGTTCGGCAGGAACAAGTTCCCCGTCACTAAAAAGAGTGTGAGTGTGAAGATCAATCATTAAAAGCACCTTTTATTTTGAATTCAAATTGTTCAATGGATTATTCAATAGATTGTTCAATGGATTATTCAATGATAATTCTTCGGTTTCGTTTTATTTAATCCTTTCTTTATCGTTTTTTTCAAATCATCTTTTAATTCAACTCATTCGTTTTTTTTCAACTCATTCGTTTTTTTTCAACTCATTCGTTTTCTTCAACTCATTCGTTTTCTTCAACTCATTCGTTTTCTTCATCGTCATCCGGTTTTGGCGGCCTGTAGTTATCTCTTGAAGCATTCCCCGGCGGCTGACGGTTCTGTCTTTCAAATTCGGCGGAAAGCGGTTTTTGTGTTCTCTCTTGAACCGGATTGCCGTATTTCGGATTCGGCGGCAGTTCCTTCAATTCTTCGACAACTTCGGCAAAACCGAAATTCGGTTTGACATCCTTAATTTTAATTTTAACAATGCTGCCGGTAACAGCTTCTTTAACGAAAATGACGAAATCATCAATGTGAGCAATCCCATCGCCGGAAGCCCCTGTCTCCGTGATTTCAACGGCATAGATTTGGCCTTTGCGGATGGGAGCCGTCAGGAATTTTTTGGCGATAACATAAATTTCGGCGCTGGTCGAGCGGGAAGCTTGCGGGGTGTACGCGCGGACGTGAACGAATTCGCCTTTGACATCATCGAAAAAGTCTTTGAACATATCTCCCTGAAAAACTTTGACGACAAACGTGCCTTTGGGTTTGAGTATTTTTTTGGCGCACTCAAAAGCGGCGCGGTTGAGCTCTATTCCGCGGGCGTGGTCCAGCGCCCAATTGCCCGTCAGGTTCGGCGCGGCGTCGCAAAGAACAACGTCAACGCCGCCTTTGCCGGCAAATTCCAATACATAATCAATGGTTGAATCGGCGGTGATGTCGCCTTTGTATGTGGTCACATTCCGAATTTCTTCGATTTTTTGAAGGTCTACGCCTAAAACGCGGCCGCCGGAAAGCTCTTTCGCTACCTGAAGCCATCCGCCCGGGGCGGCGCCCAAGTCAACAATGATATCGCCGCGTTTGATGATATTGGAAAATTCCTGAATCTGTTTCAGTTTGTAAGAAGCCCGTGAGCGGTAGCCCTCTTTTTGGGCCAAATCATAATAATAATCCTTTTGGTTTCGCGCCATAATCTTTTCCCGCATCCGTATTTTTAATGTTTTCATTCATTCTTGATTACTTTCGCTTTGAACGGGTTAAACGTATTTATGATTAATGTTATTAATAACGTCATCTTAAATAACCGTACAATAACATGCGGGAAGCAAACATGACGGACACACCCAAAAACAACAATGATTCAGATTCGAATACCGCTTCTGCCGTTCATCCGACTCTTTGGATCCGAGAGTCCAAAGGAACGGTTCTTTTCGGCAAGACGATTGTCATCGGCGTTACCGGCAGCATCGCCGCCGTTCAAACGGTTCAGCTGGCCCGTGAATTGATACGCTTCGGGGCAACGGTTTATGCGGTCACAACGGACGCCGCCCTTCGGATTATTCATGAAGACGCGCTTCACTACGCGACAGGCAATCCGGTCATCACCCGGCTAACCGGCCGCGTCGAACACGTCGAGTTTTTCGGCGCCTTCGGAAGGGCTGATTTACTCCTCATCGCGCCCGCAACGGCAAATACAATTTCTAAAATCGCGGCGGGTATAGATGATACGCCCGTCACGGCGTTTGCAACAACCGCAATCGGCGAAGGCAAAAAAGTCATGGTTGTTCCGGCGATGCACGAGTCCATGTACCGCCATCCCAAAGTTTTGGAAAACCTTCAGTCATTAGAATCATTGGGCATCGATGTCATCGGCCCGTTCTTTGAAGAAGGCATTGCGAAAATTGCCGGAAACGATGAAATCGTTCTTCGGGTCATCCGGTCTCTCGGGGACCAAACGCTTGCCGGCAAATCCGTTTTCATCACATCGGGGTCGACCGCGGAATCCATTGACCCTATCCGCTTGCTGACCAACCGCGCGTCGGGGCGGACCGGCAGCGCATTGGCGCGCGAGGCTTACATCCGCGGCGCCGAAGTGTATCTTTTCCACCGCACAAAATCGCCGTGGGCGCATCTGCCGCATTTCCATGATATTTATACCGAAAGCGTTCAGGATATGATCAGCGCCGTTACGGACAAAATCGCTTTGGCGGATCTCCCTAAATCGGGTAAAAACATTCTCATCAGCGCTGCGGCGATTTCCGATTATACCGTTGAAAAAAAGGATACCAAAATCAAATCCGGCGAGCGGGAATTAACGCTGACTCTCCGGCCGACGAAAAAACTGATCGAAGAAGCCTGCTACACGGACCCGAATCTGCTGATTGTCGGATTTAAGGCGGAAACCGGTGTTTTGCATCAGGAACTGATTGACATTGCCGCCGCAAAAATCGAAGCCGGTATCGCTGACATGGTTGTTGCCAACGATGTCAAAGAAAAAGGTATGGGTACGGCCGACAATGATGTTTGGCTCGTGACGAAGGATTATCTGACGAATCATGACATGAAAACCGTCGTTCCGATTTCAGGAAACAAAGAAAAAATCGCGGCGAAACTTTTCGATTACATCGCAATTGAAGCGTCAAAAGACGCGCCGCAGGTTTTGATCAATTTGGAAATCCGAACGACCGGTCCGGCCGACTCCGAGAAATCAGCGGGCATCGAAATTTCTGACACGGACCTTCAAGAAGACGATGCTTTTGACGTTTATTTGAGTGACGGGGACGGGGAAGAAGAAGACGCGGACGACAGTCCTCTCGTTTTTACGACTCTGTCCTCTTCCCGCTCAACGCTCCGCAGAAAACCCGCGCAGATGAAAGGGCGCACTTTCGGAAAAAGGAATTGACTCATGTCAAAAGGAATTGATTTATGTCAGATTCATTACATTTTGAGCCGCAGACCGCTTTTTCTCCCGGGCATATCACGGGTTTTTTTCAAATTTTTAACCACACCGATCCGCACATGAAGGGTTCTTTGGGAGGCGGTCTTGTACTGAATCAAGGAATTCGCTCAACGGTGACGCCTTTTTTGGGAGAGGGCGAAACAACCGTTCATTTAAACGGCCGAAAAAAGGCCGCCGACTTTTCGGATGAATCTGCAAATGCCGTTTTAACCGCCGTTTCCGAGCTTTCTAAAGTGGCTTTTGATAAATACAATTCACCGTTTCATTTTAAAATCGAAGAGAGCGGCGTTCTTCCGGTCGGAAGCGGATTCGGTTTATCGGCCGCAGGCGCGCTCAGTGCGGCTTACGCCATTAACAGCGCTTTAAATCTCGGCTTTTCAAGTAGTCAATTAACGGAAATTGCGCATTTGGCCGAAGTGATTAACGGCAGCGGCCTCGGCGATGTCGCCGGCGAATCTGTCGGCGGTTTGGCTGTTCGGGAAAAACCCGGCGGCCCGCTCCGCGGCAAATTTTACAGTCTGCCGCTGTCAAAAATCGAACTTCAAAAGAAAGTTTATTGTTTGGTCTTGGGGGAATTGTCCACCAAGTCCGTCATTACCGATGAGCCGTCCATCCGGAGAATCAATGAATTCGGCGGCATTGCCCTTTCGTCTTTCCTGAAGATGCCGAATCTTGAAAGCTTCATGCGCGAATCTTTATACTTTACAAAAAACGTCGGCCTGCTCAGTCCGAAAGCCGAGAAAGCCATCAGCCAAATCAGCGAATCGGGCGGGATGGCGGCACAAGCCATGCTTGGAGATACTGTTTTTGCCGTTTCGCCTGATGATAAAGACGATAAAGGCGATAAAGGCGATAAAGACGCCGATGACTGCCTTTTCAATCTGATGCGTGAATTCGGTGACGTTTATGAATGCCGGATCGAAACAAAAGGGCCGTATCTTTGTCTGCCCCCCTTTTAATTTTCGGAGTCTCTTATGGAACAACAGTCTGTCCGGTATTTGCCGATGACCTGTAAAACGGCGCTTCACGCGGTCAGCGGCGTTTTTCCTTTCAAGAAAGATTTGAACATCTACCGCGGCTGTGAAAACGGCTGCAAATACTGTTTCGCAATCTATTCTCACAAATACATGAAGGCTGAAGAAGGACAGGGTGGTTCCGCCAACGTTCATTCCGCCAACGTTCATTCCGCCAACGTCCATTCCTCCAACGCCCATTCCTCCAAAGGTTGCGCCAACGGTTATTATGACCACATCTATGTCAAAACCAATGTCGCCGAGCGTTTGGATAAAGAACTCAGCGCTCCCGCTTTCAAAAGAGAAGTCATCAACATCGGCGGCATTTGTGACAGTTATCAAAGCGCTGAAGCCGAATACGAGCTGATGCCCGATGTTTTAAGAGTGATGATCAAGCACAAAATGCCGGCAATCATTTCCACCAAATCCGACCTCATTCTTCGTGATTTCGACCTCATTGATGAGCTTTCCAAATGCGCTTTTGTCAACATCGTGTCAACCGTTACCACCGCCGACGAATCCGTGAGGGAGAAAATAGAGCCGGGCGCCGTCAGCACGAAGCGCCGATTCGACATGCTTGAAAAATTCAAAAAAACTGATGCATCAATTGGCGTTCACATGATGCCCGTTTTGCCTCTTTTGACGGACCAAACGGAAAACGCGGAGGCGATTTTTTCTAAAACAAGAGAGATTGGCGCCGATTATATCATTGTTCAAACCCTGTATCTTCGGGGTCAAACCCGCCAGATTTATTTTGATTTTATTAAAAATGAGTTTCCCGCTCTGTATGACGACATGAGGACTCTTTATCGGGCAGGCGGTTTGGATAAAGAATACAAAAAACGTTTTTATTCAATGGCGAATCCGCTGTTGAAAAAATACGGCCTTTCGACAGATTATATGCGTCCCGTCCGGGAAGCTTTTGAGAACGGCGGAGAAGTGAGGCAGCCGACTTTGTTTGATTTCGATTGACTTGTTTCTTTGACCGCCGCGTTTTGAGGTTGGTATCGTAGCCGTAGCGAGACCGTTGCCGCGCGCGAGCCGCACAATTTTTTAAAAAAATTGAAAAAATGGGGGGGGCAGTTTTTAATTTATTTGCCTCTGTTCCTCAAGGATTTCTGTTTCGGGGTCTTTTTTGTTTAACTTATCTTTTTTCTGTTTCACCGCCATTCCGATCCATATCATTAAAGATGGCAGAGGTGTCAGAATAATCGGAAGAAATTTAAAAAAAATATCCCGCGGCTTCCGTTTCGGGCATCATTTGAGCAATATGATCCATTATTAGTCTGAAAGGGATATCAGGCAAATTAAAAAAAAGTGAATACGTTGCAAAATTCCTGATGTTCAGAATCTCCATCATAAATAAAATGAGACGTATAATGAAAACCGCTGTCACGGAAAGAATATTGATTGACGTTTTATTTGTGTAACTTAATAATCCGTTACCGATTCCGTAATACAGAATAAGAGCAAGGACCGGGGAAACCGCAATCTTGGTCATGATGACAATCTCTGCCAATGTATCGCCCCAAGCGGCGGCCCACGACAAAGGAAAAATAAAGCAGAGAAGGGAAACAGACAGGCATACAAAGGCAGCAACGGCAATTAAATTGTTCTTAATTAATATCAACATTAAAGGTGTATCTTTAGACATTGCTCTTCCCTTTTCTCAATCTCAAAACAATTGTTGTCCAATGTTTTCATCATCAATGAACATGACCGGAATTTCGGCAATTCTACACTCATTTCCCTCAACTTAATCTTCAATATTTATTTCCGGCTCTCTTGCCTTTCGAAATCCTCTCTTGATTTAAACATAGGTCCGGGTTTTCCTGTCCTGTTTCCCATTTCATCTAACATTTGGTCGAATTCTTCCTGAGTCATACTATCCAGAAATTCCTGAACTTTCTTTTCGAATTCTTTCATCTCATCTTCCATGTCAATGACTTTATGCATATTCATTACCTCCTGTATTTTCTGTTATCGATTAATGATTTTTCCTTTAAAGCCATAAAACGCAAGCAAGTGTCTATATGTGTTGTATTTATCCGGCATTCGAATGTGTTCATGGTTTTATCTAAATTCTTTATACAATATATTCGGTAAGGGATGATTGCTTGCGGTACAAAGTTTCGATATGGGTCTATGCTCAGCAGTTTATATAAATTCGTCGTCAATATAATTCCGTCAAACTTGTTTTTCAAACCCATTTTTTCAAACAGTGTATCATATACAGTCGTTTCAAATATTTTATTTTGAAAACTTTTTTGGTAAAATTTTTTGTATAATTTATCAAACATTTCTTTATTCTTGAAATTATCCATATCCAACAAATTTAAGCTGTCAACTTTGAATGTCATAACCGCGTATTTTTCTAAGAACGAAGACAACAATTTGGTTAACTTCTCATTCTCCAAATCTTCTTCATTCATGAGCGCTTCGATAGGCTTTTTTATACATTCTTCATCTTTAAATCTCCACCAAACAGAAAAATTTTCTCCGTCATAAAAGTAGATGCCTCCGCCCAAATAATTTCTATCTTCTTGCGAGGGAATAAAACCTTTTGACATGATACTGTCGACAAATTCACGATATGTACCATGAAATAACGGAACATTTTTGATCGTCATCAAAGAAAAGGCATTCGAAAAATCCAATAATTCCAAAACACTCATCATGTATTGCCGCAAATACAAGTACAGTACTAAATATTTTTTGAAATTTCTTTTATCGTAAGCTTGATATACCGAAGGAATAAGCCGGCATTTGTCCAAAGTTTAGAAAAACGTAAATTTTGCAAAACGCCTTATGGATTGGCGTTCAAATCAAGAACATTCGGATGAAAAAAAGAAGTGATTTGAATCAGCTCACTTCATAGCCGTATTTTTTCACCAGCTCCACGCTCATTTCCCTCAACTTAAACTTTTGAATTTTGCCGCTTCCCGTCATCGGGAATTCGTTCAGGAAGAAGACATATTTCGGAATCTTATAGCGGGCGATTTGGTCGCGGCAGAAGTCTTTGACATCTTCCGGCTGTATTTTCGCGCCGTCATGCAAAATGATGAAGGCGCCGACTTCTTCGCCGTATTTTTCCGACGGCACGCCGGCCACTTGCACGTCTTTCACGCCGTCCATTTTGTACAGGAATTCTTCGATTTCGCGCGGGTAAATGTTTTCGCCGCCGCGGAT
>WRDC01000046.1 GCA_009783635.1 Methanimicrococcus sp.
CCGTTGGAACGGTTGCCGCGGCCGACAGAGCCGTCGTCGCCCATCTCGGCGGACGTGCCGGTCACGGTCAAGAAGACGGATTCATTTTTGATGTCATCGGCCGTGTTGATGAGGACGGAAATATTTCTGTTCGTATACTTGGTCGCCAAGTCTTCCACATAGTTTTGCATTTCTTCCTTGTAGCTGACGTAAGCGCCGATGTCGTCGATATACTTATCCACCATACCGCAGCAGATTGTTAATGTAATGTCTTCGCCGTTTCGGAGGCCCATGACTTTGATGTCTTCGCCGATGGCTTGCATACCTCTTTTCTTTTTCAGGTCTTCAACCAAAAAGCGTTCGGTATGGTAAACAATATTTTCAAGCTCGGAAAACGGCGCGTGGCCGACACCGAAAGACGTGTCGTTTGCCATCGGAACATAACCCGCGCGGCCGAAAACATCGGAAAGGTCAGAGGAACCGCGGCCGAACTTACAATCCAAAACAATATCGGCATCCAAATCTAAATTCGGAAGCGTCTCTTTCAGATATTTGCGGGCGGTTTTCAATGCGATCGTATCGGTCGCAATGTCAATGTTGCCGAATGTTTTCGTGGCGCGGCCGACCAATAAAATGTAAATCGGATGGATCACTTGGCCGCCGCCGAAACGCGGAATAGAATGACCGGCCGCAATTTGCGTCTCATCCGTGTTGTGATGAAGAATCGCACCGCATTTGTCAAGATATTCCTTACAAAGGGCGCGGCTGACAGATTCGGCCAGACCGTCGGCAATACTGTCCGGATGACCGACACCTTTGCGTTCCACCAATTCGATTTGTTGTTTTTCAATCGGTGTTCCCAAATACTGCTCAACACAGATGTTTCTTTGACTCATGCAAAATTTCCTCTTTTCTTATTTTGATACATCGTACCGTTTTATGTCCCGTTAAATTGAATCGGCAGACTTATTTTTTATACAATCCTTATTCCTTATACAATCCTTTCGAAAAAGCAGACGGTTTTCAATACGCCTGAGAGTGTAATTAAAAATTCAGGACTTCAACTTACGAAGACATACTATATAATTGTTACACTTCAATATTACTGCCGGTAATAAGACTTAATTCTGTTTGGTAATAATAAATCCGATGAAGTCAAAAAATGTAGCTTGTTTTTCTTTCCCTTTCTCTTTTCATTTTTCTTTCCCTTTCTCTTTTCGTTTTTCTTTTCGTCTCTCTTTCGGATTACTTTCTCTCCGTGCGGCAAAGCCTGATATATTTTCTCGGATATTTTCTGTTTAATGACGGAATTTGAGCGGGGACTGGTCACGTCCTTTAATTCTTATTTTCAGGAAAATAGTGTCCGCGGTATTTCCTACCGCTTGAAACAGCATCGTTTTACATCTCAGTTTTTGGATGTTTTAGTTGATTCTCTGAATCCCGATTATTATCTCGGCATCGAATGTAAGAGCATTTCTGTGGAAAAGGGAACGAAAGCCCTTTATTTTACGCAGCATTTTACGACGGATAAAAAAGGCGTTCACCAAATCACGCGTATTTCCGATTTTTTAAAACAATCGGGACGGTGCGGTTTTCTGGCGGTCGAACTTCGCTACGGCGTCGGTCATTCCCGCGAGGCTTACGCGATTCCTTGGGAAGACATTCGGGAACGCTTTCATTCGGATTCCTTGAAATACACGATTGAAGAGATTCGTTCGTATCCCTCCATTATCAGAAGCGGCGGCGGTTACCGCGTTGAGCCCGAAGTTTGGGTCAAAAAATAACTTTTTCATTTTATCGCGGAAGAACCGATTCTTTTGTGTGCCGTGCCGTTTTCCTACAAGGTTATAAACTATGAATTCGTTTATACTTGGCATGGACTCCCAAAACGTTCAAAAAGTAATCATCGGGGTATTCTCCTTGGCAGCCTTCGCACTTCTTTGGGAGTTGATGGCGATTTATGTCAATAACTCTTTTTACCTGCCCCGATTCACAAATGTCGCTTCCGCCTTTTTCAAAGTGATACAAAGCGCTGTTTTCTTGAATGATGTCGGCATCAGTTTGTACCACTTCCTCATCGGTTTCTTTTTCGCGCTGCTTATCGGCGTTCCGATCGGCATGGCAATGGGCTGGTTCCCGATTTTGGATAAGATTTTCAATCCGGCCGTTGAAATTTTCAGACCGATTCCGCCGCTGGCATGGATTCCGTTTGCGATTATCTGGCTTAAACTGATGCATCAGGCGGCAGGATTTATTATTTTCATGGGAATGGTTTTCCCGATCATTATTAGCACTTATTCCGGGTTTAAGAACGTCCCGAGAATTTATGTCGAGGCGGCAAAAGTATTGAACAGCGCCACCCCCTCTAAATTGATCCGCAATGTTGCCATTCCGGCAGCTTCTCCGATGATTCTTTCGGGCATTAAGACGGCGATGGGCGTCGGTTGGATGTGTTTGGCCGCTTCTGAAATGTTCGGTGTCAGCGATTCGGGCATCGGTTATAAAATTTGGTTCTATTACGGTATTCAGGCAATGGATCATGTTGTTGTTTATATGCTCATTCTGGGCTTTATCGGATTGTTTATGGACTTCTTCTTCCGGTATTTTATTCAAAACCGCATTTTAAAGTGGCAAAAAGGGACGGTGGTTTGAATGGGGGAGTTGGTCATTCAAAACTTATCAAAAATATTTAAAAAAGGAAATCAGGAGGTACCGGCGCTTCTCAACATCGATATCACCGTCAAAGACGGCGAGTTCGTGACAATTTTAGGCCCGTCCGGCTGCGGTAAGACGACATTGCTTCGGATCATTGCCGGACTGGAAACATACACCGGCGGAACGGTGTCACTGGACGGGGAATTGATTACGGGTCCCGGCCCCAAGCGCGGTATGGTTTTTCAGGAATATTCTTTATTCCCGTGGAAAACAGTTCTCGGAAACATCATGTTCGGTCCGCTGATGAGAGGCGTTTCCAAAAAAGAAGCCGAAGAGAAAGCGTTTTCATATTTGGAATTAGTCGGTCTGTCCGATTTCAAAAACAGTTATCCTTATGAGCTTTCGGGCGGCATGAAACAGCGTGTGGCCATTGCCCGCGCGCTTGCGAATGACCCCGAAATCCTTTTAATGGACGAACCTTTCGGCGCGCTGGACGCGCAAACCCGAAACAATCTTCAAAATGAGCTTCTCCGCATCTGGCAGGAAGAAAAGAGAACGATTGTTTTTGTCACGCACAGCGTTGACGAAGCGGTTTTCCTGTCCGACCGGATTGTTATTTTATCCAAGCGCCCCGGCACCATTAAAAAAGAAATCCCTATTTTTATCCCCCTGCCGAGAGACCGGACACGGCCGGAAGAAAACAGGATCCGCAATGAAGTTTTGAGACTTTTGGATACGAATGCGAATCCGAGACCGAATGAATAAAGACTGCTC
The DNA here is from genome assembly GCA_009783635.1 of Methanimicrococcus sp. Lineage (GTDB taxonomy): Archaea > Halobacteriota > Methanosarcinia > Methanosarcinales > Methanosarcinaceae > Methanimicrococcus. The sequence goes on from WRDC01000046.1 coordinate 3,409, forward strand.
ACGCTGGCCCTCAATGAAATTTGTGACTCCTGATGCGAATCCGAATCTGAATCCGAGGCCGAAATGAATAAAACCGCTCGTGCCGCCCTCGATGAACTTTTGAGACTTCGGATACGAATGCGAATCCGAGACCAAATGAGTAAAAACCGCTCGCGCCGCCCTCTATGAACTTTTGAGACTTCGGCTGCGAATCCAAATCCGAGACCGAATGAATAAAAACCGCTCTCTCCGCCCTCAAATTTTTATGACGGCGGGTGTCATCTTTTTTGAAACATTATGCGGCAGCGGACGCCGTGTCGTAAGCCGTTTGAATCAGGCGGAGCCACGTATTTAAGGCGGAACGGAGAGAAATGATGTCATTGCTGACGATTTTTAAAACAAGCGCATCGTTTTCAACCGTCAGTGAAATGACGGACCGGTCGGAAATGGATTCGTTTGTCTCGGGGAGCAGACTTTTGTAAATATCGGCAATAAGTTCCGGCACGGCTTTGAATGTGAAATCGGCTTCCGCTTTCATGAAATCATCTCGGGGTCTGCGGTCTTTGGCAGTGAATCGGATTTGATACCTTTGATGTACAAACGCAGGAACAAGCGGTCGTTGGAATAAAAGTCGAGCCGATCATCCCGAATGTAAAGGCGCCGGACATAAGCGCCGCCGCCGGCATTCAAACCTTGCGGAATTTCGGAATCGGAAATACAGGAAACGGCCCGAAGGTCACTGACATCCGGGTCATTCTTATCAGACTTGCGTTTTTGCGCGTTCAGTAGCGCTTTCATCGGCTCGGCCGCCGCGGTCCGTCCCCTGTCTTCGAAGACGACCGTATTCAAAAGGCGGAACAGCTCAGATGAATCGGAGCCGAAAAAAATCTTTTCGCCGTAGCGAAGTTCAGCCTGCGGAACGGGGTCAAAAGACGTTTCCGAAAAACGGGCTGAGAGAAATAAGCGGCCGTCGTAATCATAAAAAGAAAAACTGCCGGGGTTGCCGTGAAATTCACCGACAATCAGAACAGCGCAGCCTTCCCCCCGCTCCAAAACTTCCGAATGAGGCATTTTGCCGCGGGTCATATAAGCCGCGTCGCAGAAAAGAGCCAACTTTTTACAGAGAATTTTCGTTTTGAAAGACGGTTTTCGGGAAGACGTAATCAATAACATTTTTTATTCGGCCCTAATTCGTTTAATGGTTGCCGGACGTTTTTTCACAAGAATTCTGTGACCGCAGTAAAGACAGCGGACACCGGCGTTTTCATAGTCAATGTCAATCTCTCTTTTGCAATGGGAACAGTAGTACGACAAAGAAAGTCACCTTTTATTCATTTTCAAAAAACAGTTCATATTTATTAAAGAATTCAAAAAAATCAGTATGCGACAATAAAAAAAGAAACAGAATGGTTTTTCTGTTTCCTCACTCTTCGTCTTCTTCATCCAAGAAATCATAGTGGTATTTCAGGGAGCTGTCGGAGAGAGCGTTCTTCATTGTGTTCTGGAAAGATTTAGCAACGCTTGTCTGCGGAATGAATGTGCCGCCGGCAAACTTAAAGCCGCATTTCTTACATTCCCAGATTCCGGTGCCGATTCTTTTGACGGCCGGCAGGTCGCATTTGGCACAGGTGTGCGGGCCTCTCGTACGTCCTTCAAGGTCGGCGACGAGTTTTCTGTCTTTTCTGCCGTATCTGACACCAAATCTGCCCGCAGATCTGGAAACTTTACCTTTGCGTGAGTTTTTTTTAACCATAATGTTTCACCAAGATGAACACGTTTTTCAACGCGGGCCATTTTAAAAATCCGCACCGGTTAACCGGGCCGGCGGACAAGGGCCGCATGAGTTGAAATTTGTTCTTATATTATAATCGTATGAATTAATAAGCGAGATTCAACTCCTTATAGAAAGATGAGATAAATATCTTTCCCTTAATTCAGCCGCTCTGTCACGGGCCAAATTGACCATTTTGACAACCGCTTCAGGGGTCAGCGAATCACAGCCGCTCTTCTGCATTCCTGAAAGCGCGCCGTCTTTGTCGGTAATGACCGTCAGCTTTGTGTCGCAGAGGTTTTCTTCATCCAAGGTCGGATCCAGAAACAAATTGTTGTCAATGCTGACAACGGTCACGCCGACCGGCGTATTTTGCATCGGCATCGGCATGGAGGGGAAGGCATTGGCGGCATCTTCCGGAATGACGGCGGTCATTAAAGCGGCAATAGAGCCGAGGCATGAGGCGTCGACCAGATTGCCGGCATCGTTAATCACGCTGATGTCAATGAAAACCATCCAAACGAGCTCGCCTTCTCTGATACACAGCTTGCCGAGTTCAATCGAATGCGACTCGCGGATACCGCGGTCAACGATTCGTGACATCTCAATGGCTTCTTCTCTGGGCGGGCCGGCCTCAAAGTCAGGGGAGGCAAGGGGGTTCAGTTCCATTCCGGTCATAATAATGCCTTCGGCCGGCGAGTCGGGGAAAGGCGTTCCTTTTTGGAGTTTAATGCCGATCAAAACTTTTGTTTCACCGTATTTGACATAAGCGGACCCTTCGGCTTTGTCAATCACGTTTGTGCGGACGGAAATGTCTCTCATCTCCAGAAATCCGCGGCCGTCGGCGCGTTTGCCTTCAACGATTAAATTGTGAATAAAATCTCTTTTTAAAGCGGAAAGTACTTCATTGGCCATATTTAATCCTCCTCGTCTTCATCTTCGTCATCATATTCGAACTCTTCTTCTTCGCCGCCGTCTTCATCTTCGCCGCCGTCTTCATCCTCTTCTTCGCCGCCGTCTTCGTCATCGGAATCGCCGGCGCTGTCGGCTTCAATCACAAAAATGTCGGTCTCTTCATCATCGTCGTCATCATCGGAACCGAAGTCATCATCATCTTCAATTTCGGTGATGAGCTCATCAATTTCCTTCAAATCCGCGTCACGGACGCAGATATCAATGTCGCCGTCAAAAAGACCGTCGGCCAAATCAACATCCGAGTCGGAACCGCCGACTTCATATTCGTGGATAAGATCTGAAATGTCTTTGGCAAGGTTTTCGGAAACGCGGCTGACGAAAGCGTCCACCATTTCATCCGTCACTTCGTCAAACTCCTCTTCCGTCGCATCGGCGGCGTCGTTTGAGAATTCGGTGAAATCTTCGTCCTCATCGTCGGCTTCGTCTTCGATTTCCTCTTCGACTTCCACTTCTCCCTCTTCGTCGCCCATGATGGAAGCATATTTTTCCATTAAAGCCGCTTTTTGGATTTCAAGGACCTGACGGCAGCCTTTTTGAACAAGCTCCAAAGCTTCTTCAAACTCGGAAGGCGTTAAGTGTCCGTCCATTTGAATCAATGTGATTTTGCCGTCTTCGGTCATGGCAATCGGAAGGTCGGCTTCGCCGTAATTGTCTTCCGGCTTGTTCAGGTCGAGAACGATTTTGCCGCCGACTTTACCGGCAGCGCAGGCGGAAATGAGTCCGCGCATGGGAATGCCGGCATCGACCAGCGCCAAAGAAGCGGCGTTGATGGCGGCCGTTCTTGTGCCCGCGTCCGCCTGAAGCACCTCTACAAAAATGTCGATTGCGGCTTTGGGATAAGCGTCACTGAAAATAACGGGTTCGAATGCCTCGCGGCTGACCTTTGAAATTTCGCTGCTGCGGCGGCTCGGTCCCGGACGGGCGCGGTCTTCCACGGAGAAAGACTGCATATTATATCTGTAGCGGATGACCGCTTTGCCGGCCAATTGCATACGGCGCGGGTGGGCTTCTCTCGGGCCGTAAACGGCGGCAATCACTTTGTTTGCGCCCCACTCCAAATAGCAGGAGCCGTTGGCGCGCGACAAAACGCCGATTTTAATCTTCATCGGACGGATTTCGTCGGGTTTTCTTTGGTCTGTTCGAAGACCGTTTTCATCAAAAAAAATCACATCAGTTTGATTTGAACTCATTTCACATTTCTCCAAAAATAAATTTGATTAGTGACCCGTTCCTATATTTTCCTTTTTTCCCCTTCATCCGTCGGATTTGTGTCCATCGGGAACGGGCGGGTGTGTGAAAAAGACACTTCCGAAGCAGGTACAGCTTTCCTGCCGGCAGGCTTTCGGCTGTGCCGGGCGCGGCTTTTTGGCCGGCTCTTCGCCGGACTTTGACGAAAGGCCATCGGAACCGGCGGCAGGGTTTTCAGCGGGATTTTCGGCTGCGGCAGATTTGCCGGCGGCGGGGGCATTTTCGGGAGTTTTCCCGTCATCCGCCGTTTTTTTGGCGCTCCTCTTTTTGCGGGGGAGGGATTCAAGTTCAGCTCCCGAATACATTATTTCGGGAGTTTCTTCGGGCGCGGCCGGAGCGCTTTTCTGTTTGGAAACGGGTCCGGTTTTTGCTTTCAAAGACGGCTTGGAATCTGATTCAGAATCTGTCGCATTTTTTTTGCCGTGACCGTCGCTGCCGATTAAAGTGTACTGTTCATCAATATAAGCAGCGGTCAAGTCGGTAAGTCCCGGAACCCGGGCATCGGCTTCGATTTTTTTAAGCGCGCTCGTTAAAATGTCCATATCTTCCGAATCCCCGTTCATCCAAATACGGCCGTTGCCGCCGACGAATATTTCACAGCCGGTCTTGGCTTTCAGCATGGAAATCATCGCGCCTGAGCGGCCGATGATACGGGAAACTTTAGAATACGGCACTTCATGAAGGCGCCCTTTGGTTAATTTCCGGCACAATGAATCTTTGTAAGTGAGCTCAATCTTCATTTCCGAGTTGACATCGGTCACTTTGAGCAAAACGGTGTCGCCGATATTAAAGTGCTGCGTCATTTCTTCGGAGGGCACCCGGATGGGATATTCCATGACGTGCAAAAGCCCTTCATAGGGGCAATTGATATCAAAAATCCAATTCGAAGACGTTACAACAGTCGTGTAGCCGATAATTATATCATTTTTCTTCGGTAAGTAGGGACCGGAAAGCGGATGAACCGAAAATTTCCCTTTTTGCGCCAGAAGCCCGCAGACGGACGCGTAAACTTTTCCGCCGGAGACATATGTTCCGGGACCTGACAGAGACGGGTTGCCCGATAACAGTTCCCCGGGTATGACTATTCTTTTCGTATCCATTACTATCCTCTTAACGTCCTGTTTGAGTTTTATACCGTACGTTTTAATCGTTTTTATAGTCTTTTACGAAAAAACGGAAAAAGACAGTAAAAACATGACAATGAAAGAAAATCCGAGCGGATAATTTTTAGAAAAGAAAAACTTCACCGCTCCTTTTTATGACTTTATTTTTGAGCGGGCGCGTCATCCTTTATCAGTTTTGTTTCAGCTTCTCCTTTTGTCATGTGGTTCAGCATGGCATAGAAATCGGTCTGCATGCCGGCGGGAATCCGGACGACCGCAATCCATGACCCGTCTTTTTGCCATTCGTTTTTCAGCATTTTGCCAAAAGCCGACACGTCCCCGTAAGCTTTGGGAGCGTACAGCGCCGGAATTTTAACGGCGACGCTGACTTCTTCAAAGCGGATGGGAATCAGCGGGCGGATGGCTTTCATCGTGATTTGAACCAATTCATCCACGCTTTTCATCGGGTCGATATTCACTTTGGCTTCTTCCATTGCGATTTCGATCCGCTGCGGCGGATGCGGCGCCATTGTCTGTGGGTTGACCGCGTTTTGAGCAATAAACGTCACGACCTGTCTTCTTTTTTCTTCCAGGAAACGCTTGCGCTGTTCCTTTGTCAGCTGGATTTCGCCTTCTTTTAAGATATGAGCGGCGATTTGGAGAACATCGTCCGTCTGAAAAACGGAAACCAAATCGGATTCAGCGATTTTATCGCCGCGGCCGGCGTTTTCAAAGACGGACTCAACCGCTAAGACATCGGCGATATTCACAGCTTCGCCGCGCTTGTAAGCCAAAGCCAGCTCCGGGTCTACGAGTATTTCGAATTCTTTGCTTCCTTTCTTGATATGAGCAGTGACGGCGTCATCTAATGAAACCATATGATCAGGTCCTGATTTTTAAAAAAATAATATTTTTGAGTTAAACACGATTTTATATACATCGCCAAAGTTAAAAAAGGATTTGATGTTAACGGATTAACTTGTTAACGGATTAACTTCATGATTAACGGATTAACTTCATGATTAACGGATTCATTTCTGATTAACGGATTCATTTCTGATCAATTTCAAACTGAAATTGTTTTCGGAAAAAAATCCGAAAACCAAAGAATCAGATATCGAGGTCTTCTTCTTTGGAGGCTTTGTTGCCGCCGCTGTTGTCTCCTTCGGGTCTCGGGTATTTTTCAAAAATCTTATCCGCGTATATTTTAACTTCTCCCGTTGTCAGTTTTCTGAAATTGCTGTCCGGGACAGGCACAACGCCGACTTCGAGGGTTTCCGGATTGAATTTGCCGTCCGCGGCTTTGTAAAGCGCTTCGACGCCGAGTAAAATCGCATCGTTGAGCGTCATTTTTTCATCGAATTCGGCTTCAAAAGTTTCAATCACGGAACTGCGTCCGGCGCCGATGGCTGTTGCTTTGTATTCCAAAAGCGCGCCGCTCGGGTCGGTTTCAAAGAGACGCGGTTTGTTGTCTTCCACACCGGCAATCAGAAGAGATGTGCCGTAAGGACGGATGCCGCCGTATTGCGTAAAGGTTTGCTTGTGGTCGCAGATTTTCTTTGAAATGACTTCAACGCCGATGGGTTCGTCATATGAGACGCGGTTGACCTGCGCTTCAACGCGGGCGCGGTCGATGAGCGCGCGGGCATCGGCAACAAGACCGGATGTGGCCGCGCCGATATGGTCATCGATTTGGAAGATTTTCTCAATGGAATTGGCTTCGATCAGGCGGCTGGAAACGCGTTTGTCAACCAAAAGGACAACGCCTTCGCAAACTTTGATGCCGACTGCGGTCGTTCCTCTTTTGACGGCTTCTCTTGCATATTCTACCTGATAAAGACGTCCGTCCGGGGAAAACACGGTGCTTGCGCGGTCATACATTTGAGGTGCCATATCTTTCATAATTTTAAAACTCCTTTATTTATTTTTGAAATTAAAAGCGCGGCCGGTCGATTCGCGTTGGCCGTCATTTTCCATTTTGTACCGGCGGTCGTTTGTGTTTACCGGCGCCTTTGACGCCCCGTCCGCTTGACGGGAAGACTGCGGCCGAGACCAAAATTCGGGTACAAGTCATAATTTGAAATGAATTAAACGTGTTCATATTTGAACTCAGCGGATAATTTACCGTTACCGAAAAAACCGGCGAAGGTCAATCTCCGGGTTTGAGATGTTTTAAGTATTTAGTTTCGGCGCCTTTCACCGTCCCCGACACGCCCGCCGACCGGACGATCACGGGCTCTCCGTCAACATTTGTCATAAACGAGAGGACGGCAATCGTTTCGGAAACCGCCGTATGCCGGCATTTGATGATCCCGATGTTGTCCTCAAATCCGAGAACCGAAACGCCGCATTTCGAGAATCCGAGATCGCCCAAAAGCAAACATCCCGTGTAAGAGACGGCATTGATGAACGCGTTTCTCTGAATCGGTTCATCACTGAGGACTTCGA
>WRDC01000047.1 GCA_009783635.1 Methanimicrococcus sp.
CGTTCTCGTCATCGAAGAAAATACAAGCATCGGTTCGCCTGTTCAATGCGCCGGCTTACTGAGCGCGGCAGCTCTCAGGGAAACGGACATGGAACCGGATTCTTCTTTTGTGTTAAATTCAGTCAAAGGCGCCGACGTGTATCCGCCGTCTGGGAGGCGGCTTCGAATTACCGGAAAGGAAACAAAAGCGTATGTTGTTTCCCGAAAAATGTTTGACAGGCAGCTTGCGTTAAAAGCCGCGGCAGAAGGCGCCGAATATTTGATGAAGGCGCAGGCTGTCGGGCTGGAAGAGACCGTGTTTGCGGATGATTTCGGCGATTTGAAATGCCGGGCTCTTAAAATCCGCCACGGCGGCGAATTGAAAACGCTGTACGCAAAAGTGATCATTGCCGCAGACGGCGTCCGCAGCCGGACCGCCGGATTCGCGGGGCTTCCGCCGTGTGAAAAAGTGCTCCCGGGGATTCAGATCGAAGCGAATTATAAATCAAACGACGCGGATTTTGTGGAAATTTTTGTCGGGCAGGGAGCCCCCGGTTTTTTTGCGTGGACAATCCCGGCTTCCGAAACAATTTCAAGAATCGGGCTTGCCATTGATCCGGAAGCTGCCGGAAAAACAAGACGAGACGAATTGAAAGGAAATGAATTGAAAGAAAATGAATTATCAGCAGACATGGACACCGACGGGGACAGAGCGGCCGGTTCCTATCTGAACCGTTTGATTCAAAATCCCGTCATCAGCGGGAGGCTGAAACCGGGATATACTGATTTTGTTGTCGGCGGCATTCCGGTCGGGCCGATGAAAAAGACATATGCGGCAGGGCTGATGGTTGTCGGCGACGCGGCGGGACAATGCAAACCCGTCTCCGGCGGCGGCGTCTATACGGGCGCGGTGGCGGCCAAAATCGCAGCAATTGTTGCGGCGGAAGCCATTTCTGAAAATGATTATTCCGAAAAGAAGATGGCTGAATACGAAAAACGCTGGAAGAAAGAACTCGGGCGGGAACTGGAAACCGGTATGCGCGCGCACGCGTATCGGATAAATCTGACGGATAAAGAGACGGACGAGTTGTTTGACGAATTGAATGACCCTGAAATTTTAGAGATGATAACGGAATACGGTGACATGGACCATCCTTCCGTTTTGATTCGGAAACTCATGCTTTCCAAGCATTCCTTGAAAATGATGAAACTGTTCGGGACTTTTGTAAAAACGATTTTTTAATTATATGAAACGGGTAATGCGGAGGAATAAAAAGACTTTTTGAATTTTTTGTATATTCATTTTCGGCCATCTGAGAAATTATGAGTGCCATTACCTTCGGCTATTTTACTGTTTTACAAATCGCCTTTCTGATTTTCCCCAAAATTATCTTTTTTATTCTCCTGTTGCAATCGAAAAATCTCTTTTTGTCGTTCAATTTCACAACGCAATTCTTCTTCGGTTGGCAGATATTCCATATATTTTGTCGCAAAAAGTTGCCGATTTTCATTTAAAACAGAATATTGGGCAATCGTTTTATCCGTTTCAGTACAAAGCAAAATACCAATGGTCGGGTTGTCATCTTCCCTTCGTTTCAGATCATCGTACATTCTAACGTACATATCTAATTGCCCAATATCTTGATGCGTCATTTTATTCGTTTTCAGTTCCAAAATAACAAAACACCTTAAAATATAATTATAAAACACGAGATCAATATAGAAGTCCTGCGTTTCCGTTCTTACAAGTTGCTGCCGCTCAACAAAGGCAAAGCCCTTTCCGAGTTCAAGCAAAAATTTCTGCATTTCATCAATTATCGCCTGTTCAAGTTCCGTTTCCGTATAACCTTTATTATCAAGAAGTCCGAGAAATTCCAAAACAGAGGGGTTTTTGATAAATTCCTGCTTATCCTTCTGAAATTCTTTCGTTTTTTCCTGCATTTCCGCCACGATAGGTTCTTTATTTTGTGAAGATAAAAGCCGCTGATAATACAAAGTTGATATATTTCTGTCAAGCGTGCGGGTACTCCACATATTTTCAGCAGTTTCCTTAATGTAATATGCTCTTGCGTCAGGGTTTGAAACGCGCATTATTCTCTGTATTTGTGTCCAATTCAACTGCGACAGGTATTGTGCCGATTCTGCACTTTTAAATTGTGCGAACGATGCTCGCATAATTGTACTTTCTTGTTTTTCATCACTTTGATATTGTGCGAGCGGTGCTCGCACAATCTTATTTTCCGGGAACATTTGATAGAATTGCCGAAACTGCCAAATGCTCCGTTCCGAAAAACCTTTGCCAAATTCAGCGGTAAGTTCCTTCGAGAGCGTTTTTACAACATAAGAACCGTATTCGGCGCGTTTTTTTCCCTGCTGTTCTTCTTCAACCAGCCGTTTGCCAATGAGCCAATATGCCTCAACCATAGCGGAATTAACAACAGAATATGCTCTCTGACGCGCCAATGCAAGTATTTGCTTTATATCTGCAATATATGTTCCCTGTTGTGATATTGCGTCCATATTTTATGCCCCTTCTTATTTTCCGGCTTTATTTTCTCCGGCTTCTTCTCAGTTTGACAAAAGTGCTCGATGGATTTCGTTTATAATAATCCTTTTGAATTTTATCAAAACGAAAAATATTTAAACTCCTTCCTATTCCGACGTCTGATGTTGTGAATTCTTTTCGCTGAAAAAAAAGACCCATGTTGATGGTCATTGCCGATAAAAAGCGCAAGCTTCTTTGGGTCGGAGAAACGGAACTCAGGGCCGAATATGAAAAACGCCGGAAAAAGGAACTTTACCGTGAACCGGAAATCGGCATGTGTGCTCACATGTATCGGATAAATCTGATGGAAAAGAGATGGACGAGTTTTTGACGAATTGAATGACCCTGAAATTTTAGAGATGATAACGGAATACGGCGACATGGACCATCCTTCCGTTCTGATTCGGAAACTCATGCTTTCCAAACATTCTTTGAAAATGATGAAACTGTTCGGGACTTTTATGAAAACGCTTCTTTGATGTAGGATGGGACAAAAGAAAAGACATGAGTAAACACATCAAAAAAAATTAATTAGATGTGATGTTGGGAATGCATCTCCTTTAACTGTTTTCTTTTGAATAATTCTTCATCGGTTCCGTGATGAACAATTCTGTGACATGTTGCACAAAGACATATCATTTCAAAGGGACTATCTATGCGCGTTTTAGATAATTCACCATTGTGATGTGCTTCAGCATATAGTCCACCATTCTTTTTTTGGAACCCGGGACATCCGCATATCTGACAGACATATCCGAAACGTTCTTTTACCAATTTTGCAAATGAAGGATTTCTTGAAAGCGTTTTTCCCCAGTTCATCCTGTATCCAATTGGTTGATTTACCATATCTTCAGAGATTTTGTTTAAAATTTCTAAAGCTTCTGCCGGAGTTCTGGGTGTTCCATATTTCCGCCGTATTTCTTCATGTGTTTTTATTTCCTCTTTATCCATTAAAATTTCAGCTTCAGAATTAGTAAATGACAAAATGTATCCTTTGTCTATTTTCACGAATTTGGCTCTAGGCATATCTTCAGCGTCATCGAAATAACGGTAAAATAGATCGAATTCTTTCGCCAGTTCGATTAACCAGAATACTCTTGTACGTCCATGATCTGTTGATTCTCTAATTATGTAGGCGGAATATTCCGTTTCATTGTAAAACAGAGAGAAATACTTCTTCTCTCCATGTTTTAAGTTTTCAACGTCAAAAAAACTTCTAATCCCTATGGGGATACTGGAGCCGCGATAACGGAAAAACGATTTATCTGTTTCTTTTATTGCTGTTTTGCTGTCTATGATTTCCCATGAATGGTCTTTGAATGATTCTTCATCATTCATGAAGAGACCAGAGTTGTCGTCACAAAAATCTTCCCAATCATCCATAATGTTTATAAATTCGTTAATTATAGAAATGTTTGTCGATTAAGGAGTGGACGGAACATCTCCGTGACCTCAGATATAAAAATATTTAAACTCCTCTCCCGTTTTGATATCTAATGTTGTGGATTCTCTTCGCCTGGAAAGGAAAAAGTTTCACGGTGATGGTCATCGCCGATAAAAAACGCGAACCTCTGTTGGTCGGAGAGCTTGAACTCAAGATGAATACGGCGGGATTTCGCCCGCATAAGATCCGCGTGGTGAAAAAAGAAGGAAAAATGCTTTCCGATGAAGAATATTACCCGACAAAAGAATTTACGGAGCTGGCCAAAAAAGCCAACCGCATTATGATATCAAGAGACATACCTGCAAAAAAGACGGAAGAGCTGACCGGTATGCTCAACGCGTATCAGCTGAAAAACGATACGGTTGACATTTGCCGCCATTGTCTGCTTCAGAAGCGGTTTAATTTTATCAACAAATCTTCCGTCAAATACGGCCGGGAAGCCATCTGCCCGGACTGCGCCAAAGACGAGCTTAAAAAAGCGCTTCGAAATTCCAAACACAATATGGGCGAAGCGACGATCGAATTTTTTGAACGCGTTCTTGACCGGACCAAAGATTTTGACAAAACGCTTTCCATGCTGAACGCCGACCGGCTGGATGAAAGCACAACAAAATACGACACGGTTATCTCATCCGTTGATGAAAAGAAAATGCCCGTGAAATCGCTTCGCATCCATAAACGGCTGAAAGACCTGCTTTTGAAAAAATCCAAAGACCTCATGCCCGTTCAAACGCTGGCCGTAGAAGCTGGTCTGTTGGAAAACAAAAACTTATTGATCGTTTCCGCCACAGCCACCGGAAAAACACTGATCGGTGAAATCGGCGGCGTTGAAAATATTCTCTCCGGCCGCGGCAAAATGCTGTATCTGGTACCGCTTGTTGCGCTGGCCAATCAGAAATACGACCAATTCACGACCCGCTACAGCGAAATCGGCTTGAAAACGTCCATCCGGATCGGCGCCGAGATGATCAAAACCAAAGAAACGGCTTTCATGAAAAAAACGCTGGACTCAGACATTATTGTCGGTACTTACGAAGGCATTGACCATCTCCTGCGCCTCGGAAATACCGACAGTTTGGGAAAAGTCGGAACGGTCGTCATTGATGAAGTTCATATGCTCACCGATGCCGAACGCGGCCACCGCTTGGACGGATTGATTGCCCGGCTGAGATATACCATTCCCGACGCTCAATTCATTTATTTGTCGGCAACAGTCGGCAACCCGAAATATTTTTCCGAAAAACTGGATGCCGGACTTGTTCTTTACGAACACCGCCCCGTTCCGATTGAAAGGCATCTGCTTTTCGTTCAGGAACATGAAAAAACCCGGCTGATGACGCGGCTGATAGAAGACGAATACAACATGAAATCCTCCAAAGGCCACCGCGGCCAAACCATCATTTTTACAAATTCGCGCGCGAATACCCAAACTTTATCGAATGCGCTGCCGATGCCGTCCGCTTATTATCATGCCGGCCTGAACCAGCATGAAAGAAAGGATGTGGAAACAAAATTCGCGCACGGCAAAATACCGGTTGTCGTCACGACAGCGGCGCTGGCGGCAGGCGTTGACTTTCCGGCATCGCAGGTCATCTTTGAATCATTGGCAATGGGCATTGAATGGCTGACGGTCCAGGATTTCCTGCAGATGAGCGGGCGCGCCGGCCGGCCGGATTACCACGACAGAGGCATTGTTGTTTTAATGCCCGTTCCGAAAAAATCTTACTCGGCGGGAACAAAGGAGACGGAAGAGGACATTGCGTTTGCTCTTTTAAAAGGAACGCTGATGGATGAAAATTTCGACTACAGCGAAGAGGACCAGCTGGAAGAGCTGCTGGCTTCCGTTTCGGTCACATCTTCCAAAAGCGATTTAATGAAAATCCTGTCGATAATGTTCGGGTCGGTGAATGAAAATATCATGCTTTTGAAACTGCAGAAATACAAATTTGCGGAAGTGAAAGGCAAAGAAGTCACGCAGACGGAAATCGGAAAGATTGCGGCGGCGCATTTCCTTTCGGTTTCAAAAACGTTTATGATTACGGATTCGATCAAAGCAAACATCTCCGCCCTTCGTATTGTGACGAACTTGGAATTCTTCGCCGGCGCGACGTTCAAATACGCCGAACAAATCTCTAAAGAACTTCGGATGAACTTGCCGGCGCGCGTCTTTCAGGGCGCGTTTTTAGATATTATGTTTGACGGGACGGTTTTAAGAGAGGTCAGTCCGAAATATCAAAAAATGCTGCTGAATTTTGCGGCGGATATGTTTGTCTGCTCTTGTAAAGAGTCGCCGTACTGCGGCTGTGCCGAGCGAAAGTTTTCTGAAAAAATTCTTCTTTACCGGATGAAAGGATTGGAACCGTCTCAAATTATCCGGCAGCTGGAAAGCGAATACGGAATCACTGCTTATATCGGTGATGTATTTTCATATCTGGAAGACGCCGTCCGAAATTTGGAAGCCGTTGAGCTGATTGCAAGGACAATGAAGAAGAACGGCTTGGCCGAAGAGGCAAAAGAACACAGACTCAAAATCAGAGGTTGAGATATTTATTTAATTGTCAAGGAGTTTTATGGTTTATCATTTTTTGATAATGAAATTTTAGATAATGAGTAATTGAGTAATAATGAGTAAAAATGAATCACGTTTTAGGAATGACAAAAATGAGCGGAAATAATCAGGCAGATCAAAAAAATAATGCGCCGGCGCAGGGCGGACAGCCCATCGAAATCGTTCTTGAAATCTCAAAAGAAGATGATTTTAAGAGATTTTATGCCATCGGCGCCATCGGCGTCAACAATATTTATGATTTTCGAATCAGCTTCTACAATGATGAACCGGATCTTGGCCGCGCCAACGGCGTTCGGAAAGTTCAGAGGAAAATCGGAACGGAAGTGATTTTGTCGCCGGTTGCCGCTGCGGAATTGTCCCGCTGGCTGGACCAGAATGTAAAAGATTATGAGAAAAAGTTCGGCCCGATTAAAACACAGGGACACAGACCGCCCGAAGGAAATAAAAACATGACGGGAAGCGATGGAAACGTTTTGGACGGCTACGCATAACCGGACAAAATGAAGAAATGCGGAATCGGTAAACGGTGATAAAGATTTATATCTCATAAATGCTTTGAATGCCGAATCTAAATGAAATTTTAAAAAAATTGAATCTTTTCATATTTTTTAAATGTTCATATTTTTTAAATGTTCACATTTTTCTATTTTATTTTAAGTCAAAAAGAGAGGGATTATTTTGTTCCCAAATAAGAAAGTCCAGAAAATTGTCGGATCACGCGTTCTTGTAGAGATGAAAGGCGACACAAACCTTCTCGAAGGAACCCTCAGCACGGTGGATGACTACATGAACCTGCATTTGGTTGACACTGTTGAAATCGTTGACGGACGAAGAGAAAGATCACTCAAGTCGGTTGTATTGAGAGGAAACAATATCATCTTAATTACGCCTGTTGACGAATAAACGCCATGCATGCTCGGGTATGGCCTCAAATGCCGAAAAGTCAAAACCTACGGAAGAACAACATGAGTGTAAGCGCCAAAAAGGAAAGCACAAAGAAAAGCAGTGCAAAAGATCCGAAAGACAAAACCGCCTCACAGAAGGCCCCCGCAGCCGAAGAACCTGCAAAACCCGTCAATAAGGCAACCTCTAAAAATGCGGCCTCAAAAGAAGCGCCCGCTGTTAAAGTTGAAATAAAACAGCCGGTCAAAAAGG
This sequence comes from Methanimicrococcus sp., assembly GCA_009783635.1. Classification (GTDB taxonomy): domain Archaea; phylum Halobacteriota; class Methanosarcinia; order Methanosarcinales; family Methanosarcinaceae; genus Methanimicrococcus. The sequence goes on from WRDC01000047.1 coordinate 7,693, forward strand.
CGGCAAAAGGAACCGCCGAAAAAGCGGCGGCCAACACCGCGACCAAAGCGGCGGCCAACACAGCAGCCAAAGCGGCGGCCAACACAGCGGCCAAAGCAGCGGGCAGCACAGCGGCCAAGGCGGCGGCCAAAAAGACGGAACAGGGAACTTCCGGAAAAGCGGCGGAAGCGGTCACCGGACCCAAATCGGAACCTCAAGAGCAGGAACAGCCGAAAAAGAGAGCGACAAAAGCGGCAAAAAATTTGAAAGCGGCAGAAGAAAAGTCGGCAGAGATAGCCGAAACTGTTCCCGCCAAAAAAACGGGCAGAAAACCGAAAGAAATGAAAGAAGAAGCGGAAATCATTAAAGAATCCGCTAAAAAACCGGGAAGGAAGCCGAAAGAAATGAAGGAAGAAGCGGAAAAAATTGAAGAGCCCGCTAAAAAAACGGGAAGAAAGACGAAAAAAGCGGAAGACGAAGTGAAAAACATTGAGGAGACCGCTAAAAAACCGGAAAGAAAGACGAAAAAAGCGGAAGACGAAGTGAAAAACATTGAGGAGACCGCTAAAAAACCGGAAAGAAGGACGAAAAAGGCGGAAGAAGAAGCGAAAAGCATTGAAGAGCCCGCTAAAAAATCGGGAAGAAAGCCGAAAAAAGCGGAAGAAGAAGCGAAAAGCATTGAAGAGCCCGCTAAAAAACCGGGAAGGAAACCGAAAAAAGCGGAAGAAGAAGCAAAAGACGTTGTGGACCCCGCTAAAAAACCGGGAAGGAAACCGAAAAAAGCGGAAGAAGAAGCAGAAAACGTTGAGGAGCCCGCTAAAAAACCGGGAAGGAAACCGAAAAAAGCGGAAGAAGAAGCGAAAGACGTTGAAGAGCCCGCTAAAAAACCGGGAAGAAAGCCGAAAAAAGCGGAAGAAGAAGCGGAAACTGTGAAGGAACCCGCTAAAAAACCGGGAAGAAAGCCGAAAAAAGCTTTGGAAGAACCGGCGGATGAAAAACTTGACATTGAAGATAATGTTTATAATTTAATTAAGAACAGTCCCGGCTATATTTATCAAAACGAAATTTGGAAGACGGTTGGCATTGACAGCCGCAAATGTTCCCGAATTTTGAAGAAATTGTTAGATTCCGGACAAATCCTTCGTGAAGAAGCCGTTGTCAACGGTACAAAGACCTATCTTTTAAAGACCGTTGCGCAGGAAAGAAAGAAAAACTACGACGTTCTGATGGTCCAAGGAATATTTTCACCATGTACGGGCTGCTCCGGCGAGTGCCGTCCGGAATATTGTCCGGCGCTGACTCTTTGGATCATGAACCTGCATGAAAAACCGGAAGATCTGTATGTGGCAATGGGATACAACAGTTCGGTTGAACCCAAACATCCTGACATTGAAATGACTCCCGAATTCATTGAAGAGGTGGAAGCGGGCGGATTTATTGAAGAGACGGGAGCGGATGATTTCGGGTTTGATGATGAAAACAATGATGAAATCGTTTACGAGTGACACTTTTGAAGACGCCGTAAAATGAAATGATTTCATCTTTTTTTTCTTTTTTTCTTTTTTTTCTTTTTTTTCTTTCATCTGAGTCATATCCTTCGAAAAATGCATGGATTAAAATAAATTAAGAGACGGGATACTGTGCATAAACGAAAAAACAACCGAAAAATTTACCAAAACGTATATATAGCAGCGATACCTTGTTATGCTCACTTGCGTTCTCACTCAAAATGAGGATGCGTAACCGTCTTTTAAATAAAAACGATAAGAGTATCAATAATGTGCTCCGATAGTGTAGCTCGGCCAATCATTCCGGCCTTTCGAGCCGAAGACTCGGGTTCGAATCCCGATCGGAGCATCAATTCATAAAGGGGGAACTCGAAAGAGTTCCCCCTTCTTTTTTTCTAATCAAACAAATAAAAAAATCTTATCAATTTTCTTCCGGACCATATTTAACCAAATTTATTATGTCCGTATGTTCCGCTCGGAATCAGCAACACGATACTAAAAACAGGGAATGTCAGTAACAAAATGTAGAACATAACAGAATCCAGTATTCCGGATGTTGAACTAATTCCGACAGATACAGCCAATAAAATTATCGGAACTAAAGTAAACCAGCCGGACATATTAAAATCATGTAATCTCTGCACCGTCTTTGAAAAACAATAAATTATGCCAATTGCATAAATAATAAAAGCAAGCAGCGGGAAGGGAGAGAAGATTGAGGCAACAAAAAAACAAAAAAGCAAAAACAAAATGCTCCGAAAATATGATCTTCTGTTTGCTCGCCCACTGAACATTATGAAACCTCACTGCGAATGTACATTATAATTATTGACATAAATAAAACTATTTGAACAAAAATGATACAAATATAAACAGGCAAAAAACAAGACGTTAGAAAGAGTTTCCCCTTTTTTCAAAATTAAATCAATCCGAAACGGCTGTTTTTCTCTGTCGGTTTTACCTGTCTGTTTTTGCCTGTTAAAGCTGTTTTTGTCCGTTAAGGACATAAAGAAAGAGACGGCGGCAGAAAGGACATCAAAGACCTCGTCTTAAATAGAAGCAATGCCTTTTGTCTTCAAACATGACAACAAAGACCGTTTTTTGTTTTGATTCGGAAGACTATGAAAGGGTTCAAAAAATCACCGCCTCTTTTGACCCCGAAATTTTCAGCCTCCCCCCGCTTGAGACATATCAAAATCTGTCCGGTGAAACAATTTCACAATTGTTGACAGAGACGGACTTAACCATTGTTTTCATCGGCAAACACACTTTTGAAAACGGCGGGTGTCTGAAAATGATTGAAGACAGTTTTGCCGGCAGTCACGCGTTTTTAGCGATATATCTCGACAATGCCGGAGATGTCAAAAAA
>WRDC01000048.1 GCA_009783635.1 Methanimicrococcus sp.
AACGCAACCGTTTATCTCTACTGTTTCACGACAAACGGAACGGCCGAGTCCGATAGATATTATCAGATGATGAAAAGTTCATACACCGGAAATTACAGTGACATCATCATTGAAACGACTCAGCTGAACGGGCATGAAGTCACAATACTCACTTCCGCAAACGGCCCGGATATGATTGCGTGGACGCGCGGCAGTTTGCTGTTTGTTTCAAAAGGTCAAGTCAACGGTCAAATCGATTGGGAGACATTAGTACCTTTGATTACCGCTTCCAATCTCTGAAAATCCGGCAAGTTATGAACGGGATGTTTCCCTGAAGTCGCGGCCTTCGCCTCGGCCGCAATTTTCTGTTTTCTGTTTTTCTCTTCCGGAAATATTCCTGAAATGACCTTTTCAAATCTCTTTTTCAAATCTCTTTTATAGGTTAAATCCGTTCTTTTACAGTAGAGGGGTTTTATGAAAAAAACAATTCTTATTTTGATTCTGATTCTCATTGCCGCAGTTGTCGGCGTTGCCGGCTGTTTGGGCGGCGACAGTGGGTTTGACAGTGGGCTTGACAGTGATTTTGACAGCGATTCCGAAGACGATGCGGCGGAACCGCCGTCAAATGAACCGGTTAATCCTCCGCCCAACGCGGAAATTATTACGGCGTTCAATGCCAGCGTTGTTACGGTTGCTCCGCTTCCGGCCGGATTTACGCATTTGGCAACGCGCTCGGTTGTCGCTAACACACAAGGCCTCGGAATCCCCGACGCGTTGTCAGGCTACAGAAATATGCTGACGTATGATAATTCAAATATTTATTTATCCGTTTACAGATGCGTTCCTCCGACAACGGCAAGTGACCAAATTCAGGAAATGATTGTGTCGCATCGGGACAAATACGGCAGTGACAGCAAAATTTCGACCACTTGGATCAACGGCCATGATGCCGTTTTACTTGAGGCGACTGTTTTGGACGCGCCGCAGGAAGGCCGGTATATTTTGGTTTGGTCGAACTGGTCGGGCGATGAATACGATAACAGTTATTTGGTCATCGTTAACGGTCAGGTCAATTACTCGGTCATTCAAACGCTTGCGGAAGCTTCAAATCTTTAATTTACGGCGGCCGGCTTAAACCGGCCCGGCATAAACCGGCTCGGCATAAACAGGCCCGGCTTAAACAGGCTCGGCTTATTCGTCCATTCATCAAAAAAACACAGGGGATTCAATATGGTCATACAAACAGGAAAATTGATTTGGCTGCTTCTTGTCATCACAGCCGTCTTTGTCTGTGCCGCCGGCTGTTTAGGTAATGACGGCGCCGACAGTTCCGAAAGCGTCTCAAACGGCGGTTCTTCAAACGACAGTTCTTCAAACAACGCGTCAAACGACAGTTCTTCAAACGGCACGTCAGACGGCAGTTACAACAACTCAAATAACACCTCTCCTCCGGCCCCCGTTGTTCCGCCGTTTAACTCGAATTTATCGCTTGTCGATTCCGTTCCCGACGGGTTTATATTCCTGTCGACGGCAACCGTTAAGTCTCACGGCCAACACATCGGCGTGACGGACGCGCTTCTGGGTTATCAGGGCATTTACCATTACGGTGAAAACAAAACGCCGGTCTTTTTAACATATTATGATACCGCTTTGGCCGGCACTTCCAAAGAACCCGCGGGTTACATTCAAATGATGAAAGAGTCGCACGTCAAACAATACGGCGGCAACAGCAAAATCACGACCGTTTATGTAAACGGGCATGAGGCAACATTGCTTGAAGCAACGACGGAAACACCGCCTCAATACGGCCGCTGCATCTTAACGTGGGAACTCGGCAGTATGTTTGTTACGGTCACGGGCGCCGTTGATTATCCGGCTTTGGAGTCTTTGGCAACGGCGACAGGGTATTGAAAAATCCGAAAAAAACGTTCTGCCGTAAAAGAATTGAACGGGGACTTATCCCCGCTTTTTTTAATGATTGAATTCCAGCTTCCCGCTCAAAGAATTTTACCGGCTTCTTCGAATTTGAGTCTGTCTTCTCTCGGGTGCAGTTTGCTCTTGACGCCTGTGCCCAAGTTACACAGGAAGTCTGATTTCCAGCGCCCGTCCGGGAAGAACTCCTTGTCGACGGCGGCGTTGTCAAAGCCGCCGATCGGACCGCAATCCAGTCCGAGCGCGCGCGCGGCAATGATGAGGTACGCGCCCTGCATACTGCCGCTTGAAACCATCGTCTTTTTTGCGAATTCTTTATTTTCGGAAAACAGAGTCAAAAAATCGACGTGCGGATAAAGGCGGGGCATATATTCATAAAATTTTGTGTCGTGTGCAATGATAACGGTTGCAGCGGCTTCTTCGACTTTTCGGGCATTCGATTCATCAACAAGGGGGAGCAGCCTCTTTTTCGCGCCGGGGCTTTTGACAAAGACAAAACGGCCGGCTTGACAATTCGCCAATGTCGGCGCCATTTTCAATATATCATAAAGCCGGATCAGCACTTCGTCCGGGATTTCCTTTTTTTCAAAATATCTGTGCGTCCGCGCTTCCTCAAAAATTGTGTCCATTGATTTCTGATCTAATTGCATTCAATCACCTTCATTTTTTGACTGCTTGAAGAGAGGTTTCTCAACCAATTAAATGTATACCCGGTGTTTAACTGTTTAACGTTAACGTCTTTCAAAACAGACCTTTTTTTTGAAATATCCGAAAGGCGTTGGTTCTCTTCTGCTCTCTTCTGTCCTCTTCTGTCCTCTTCTGTTTTCAATCAATACTTTTTAATACCACAATGTCTATTCTACTGCATCCGACTGCCCGGATAGCCTAGTCGGTTGGGGCGCCAGACTCATAGGGAAAAAATGAAGGCGTCTATTGGAATTTCAAAATTCCTGAGACATCTGGAGGCCGCGTGTTCGAGTCACGCTCCGGGCATCAAATCGGCAATCGGCAGTTCGGGTCATGTCACCCGACTACCGGTAAAAACGCGGCTGTTTTACTATTTTTAACATCGGTGAATGGATTTGCCGCTTTTATTACCATTCACTCATCGGAGCGTTTCAACCTTCCTTTTTATCGGTTTCGCTTTCAATCGAAATGTCTCTTTTCAATCCAAAAAGGATATATTAAATTAAACAAGTCTATATGCCGATATGATTTTCCAAATTCTTGACGCTGACTATAAACTCATCGGCGAAGACGAACCGATGATTCGGCTTTTCGGCAGAAGCGATGACGGGGAAAGTGTTTGCTGTCTGATTCCCGGATTTGAGCCGTTCTTTTACGCCAAAAGCGTCTCTCCAAAAGAAACAACGGAGAAGCTGCTCGAAACCTTCCCTCAGATTGTCCGCGTTGATACCGTTTTACGATACGCTCCCGTCGGCTATCAGACGGAAACGTCCCCGTATCTTAAAATTACAGTGAAAGCGCCCAAAAACGTTCCCGAAATCCGTGACGAAGTGGCCAAGCTCCCGGGCGTCGTGAACCTTTTTGAAAGCGATATCCTTTTCAGGAACCGTTTTTTGGTGGACATGGATTTGGGCGGTTTTCAGTGGGTCGAAGCCGACGAAGACCCGTCGCTTGACCGCAATCACCTCACAACGGAAATTCCGATTAAAGCGGACGTCATCATCTGTACCAAAAACGTCAAACCGTCTGACCGTATTTCCAACGCTTCTTTACGTTATCTCTCTTTTGATATTGAGTGCCTGCCGGACCACGGAAATATGCCGTCGCCGGACAAGTCTCCTGTCATTTTGGTCAGTTTCGCGTTCGAGCCGGCTTGGGAAGGCAAAAAGACAGTGGTTTATGTCGGAAAACCCAAACCGGAAGGGTTTAACAGTGATACCGGCGATTCTCCCGACGGCGCCGGCAAAACAATTTGGCTTGAAAATGAAAAAGAGCTCATGTCAAAGGTTTTTGACGTCATTAACCAATACGACCCGGACATCATCACCGGTTACAACATTTCAGATTTCGACATTCCTTATCTTTTGGACCGCGCGGCCGCTTTGAGAAAGAAGGGCGCCAACATCCGCACCACGATTACGCGGGACGGCAGTCCGGTTTATTCCCGCAAATTCGGCTTAACCGTAAAAACTGAAGTGACCGGCCGCATTATTGCGGACGCGCTGCCTTTAATCCGCCGCAATTTCAGTCTTAAACAGTACACGCTCCGCAATGCCGCGAAAGAACTGCTGGGACGTGAAAAACTGGACGTGCCCGTTGCGGAAATGGAAGCTTATTGGAGCGATGACGGCGAAAAGCTGGCCCGCTTTATCCACTATTCTCGGCGCGACTCGGAGCTTGCAATCGAATTGCTGCTGCATCTGAAAATGCTTGACAAATACATCGCGCTTTCCCGCATTACCAATTCCGTTATTCAGGAAGTTTTGGACGGCGGGCAAACATCAATGGTTGAGCAGGTGATGCTGAAAGAATACGGCCGTCATCAGCGCGTTATGCCGATTAAGCCCGACGGCGAAGCTTACGAAGACCGTGACAGCGAAGACGAAGGATTAAAGGGCGGCGCCGTTTTGGACCCTGTCCGCGGGCTTCATGAAAACGTTATCATTCTCGACTACAAATCACTTTATCCGACCATTATGATGGCGCACAATCTGTGCTATACAACGCTTATCGGCAGCATGGGAGATTTGGAATCTCTCGGGCTGAAAGAATCCGATGTCGAAATCACGCCGACCGGCGGCATTTTCGTTAAAAACGCGGTTGTTAAAGGAATCGTCCCTTCCGTTTTGGAGGACCTCCTCAACCGGCGCATGCAGACGAAAAAAATGATGAAACAGACAACGGACGAACTGGAAATCTTGGCGCTCGACGCGACGCAGATGGCGTTGAAAATTCTGCTGAACAGTTATTACGGCTACACCGGTTATGCCCGCGCCCGTTTGTATAGCATGGAAATGGCAAGTTCCGTTACCAGTATCGGCCGTGAAAACATTCTCAATACCGAAAAAATCATCACGGAGGACATCGGTCAAATTTACCTTTACGAAGGCAAGGCGTGGCTGAAATCCGAAATTAAAGATGAATTCAAAGAGAAAGGAATGTCCACGGAATCCGATTTCAATGCCGGGATTATTTCCGATTTGGATTCTGCCGCCATTTCCAAAACCTTGAAAATCGTTCGTTTGTCCGTTGTTTACGGGGATACGGACAGCGTTTTCATGCATTGTTCTCCGGATTCGGATGAAAAGGAATTCCTGCCCGAGGAATTTACGCCTGACGATGCGGCGCTGGTCGGTTCCAAAGCCGCGGCCATTGTAACGGCATCTCTTCCGCCGCCAATGGAATTGGAATTTGAAGCCGTTGCCCGCCGCGCGGTTTTGATTGCCAAAAAACGGTACGCTCAATGGTTATTTGAACGCGGCGGCTCCGGCTGGACGAATAAAATCAAAGTCAAAGGAATGGAAACCGTTCGCCGCGACTGGTGTGAACTGACCTCCGAAACGCTTGGCCATGTGCTGGAGCTTGTGCTGATGGAGGGTGACGTCGAGGAAGCCGTCCAATATGTCCGTTCCGTTACAGGAAGTCTTCGTTCTTTGAATTTGAAAGAAAATCCCGAGTTTATCAATAAGCTGATCCTGACAAAGAATTATTCTAAGAAAACGGATAATTACAAAAACAAACAGCCGCATCTGACTGTTGTCGAAAAAATCAAGCAGCGCACAGGGATTTCAACACCTGTCGGCACCCGCGTTCCGTTCGTTATCATCTCCGGAAAAGGTCTTTTCGTTGAGCGCGCCGAAGACCCTGAATATGTTCTGAAACACAACATTCCGATCGACACCGAATATTATATCATGAAACAGATTCTGCCGCCTGTTGAGCGCATTTTGGAAGTCTTTAATATCGACAGCCGTTCTTTAGACAAGTATCTCCAAAAAGGATTATTCGATTTCGGTGACGCCGAAATTATGCCTAAAATCGAGAAAGAAGCCGTCCGCTCTTCCAAAAGTCCGGCGCCGGAGATTTCACATGGCGGCGGGTTTGAAGATACGGGCCCGTCCAAGGCCCCCGTTTACAAAGAAGAAGCGGCCGACAACGGACCTGCTGACGCCGGGCCTTCCGGTGCGGGTGAGCCGTTTTCTTACTCCCCGGAAGAGTTTGAGGAAGTCAAACCGGATCATTCACATGACGGGTCAGAGCCGGCCGCGTCTGATGTAATGACTGCGGTCGTGACCGCGCCGGATAAAAAGGATGAAGCCGGCCTTCAAGAGAACGCCGATGTCATAATAAAGCAGCGGAAGACCTCTGATTCCGGTCGTGAAGCCGGCGAAAAAAAGAAGCCTCAAAGGTCTTTATCGGATTTTTGATTTGATTTGATTTGATTTTCTTTTCCTTTCCTTTTCTTTTCTTTTCTTTTATTTTTTTGTGGTTCAGCTTTTTCAAATTTTTCTTTTTTGAATGTGGTGACATTTATTTATTTAACAAGTCATATTATGAGATATGCCCGACGTTTTAATCAAAAATACACGCATTCTTTCCGAAGGACGGTTGGTTCCTTCCGAAATTTTAATTGAGAACGGAAAAATCACCGGAATTTCCAAAGAGTTCCGCATTTCTGATTATAATGAAATCATTGACGCTCAAAACGCGGTTGCCATTCCCGCCGGCATTGACGGCCACGTTCATTTCCGCGATCCCGGGCTGACGCATAAAGAAAACTGGTACACGGGTTCCTGCTCGGCGGCCGCGGGCGGGGTGACAACCGTTTTGGAGCACCCGAACACCCTCCCTCCCGTTATTGATAAAACCGGTTTTTCTTTAAAGCTGAAACGCGCCCTCCGCAAATCGGTGATTGATTTCGGAATCAATGGCGGCGTTACGGACAACTTGGATAAGCTGTCAGAGCTTTGGCGCCTCGGGGCCAGTGTTTTTGGTGAGATTTTCATGGCGGAGTCAACGGGCGGGCTCAATATCAGTAAAAAAACGCTCGGCAGCGCGCTGTCTCAAATCGGCCGTCTGGACGCTTTGGCCTGTATACATGCCGAAGATGAAGAGCTTCGTCTTTCCAATGAAAAACTTCTCAGTCAGGATACTTCTGTTGATGTTCATTCCAGAATCCGGCCGAATGAATGCGAAGATATCGCCGTTTCGGATTGTTTTCAGATCAACCGGGACGCTGCCGTTCCCGCAAAACTTCATTTTTGCCACATCAGTACACCGGAAGCCGTTTCCAGAATCGCGGACGCGCGCCGGTCTCTGTCTCCTCTGAACAGCGCGGGGAATGTTGCGGGGAACGCCGCGGGGAACGCCGCGGGGAACGCCGCAGGGAATGCCACCTGCGAAGTGACGCCTCATCATCTTTTTTTATCAACAAAGGATTATCCTCGTCTCGGAACGCTCGGCAAAATGAATCCGCCGCTTCGAACTCCCGCGGACGCGGCTTTCATGATTTCCGCTCTCAATTCCGGCGCCATTGACGCCGTTGCTTCCGATCATGCGCCGCATACGCTTTATGAAAAAGAGACGATGATGCGTCTTGCGCCTTCGGGTGTTCCGGGCGTTGAAACGCTGATGCCTTTGATGCTGGCGGCCGTTCGTAAAAATCTGTTCACGCTTGAGCGTGTTATTCAGGTCACAAGCCAAAATCCTGCCCGTATTTTCGGATTGGAAAGGCATGGCAAAGGTTTCATGCAAAAAGGATATGATGCCGACCTTCTATTCTTTGACCCGAAGAGCGTTGTGCTAATCAAATCCAAAAATCTGCATACAGAATGTGATTGGACGCCTTATGAAGGAATGGACGGCATTTTCCCGACAATGACGCTGTCCCGCGGCGAAACGGTTTGGGACGGGTCGCAAGTTATCGCTAAAAAAGGACGCGGGAAATTCCTGCCGGGCCCCGGTTTGAAGTTTGATGAAGACGGTAAGCCGGTGACGGAATATGATGAGGATGAAGAGTAAATGTGTTTTTTCGCCGCTATCTCTCGTTTTTCTAAAAAAGGAAGAATGAAACAGATTCGGTTTCACTCTTCTGTATCAATATATTCAATCGAATCCAACTGTGAACGAATCAAATCATCGTGCTTTTTCTCAAGGAAGCTGTAGACGGTGCCGTGATTGACGCCGTTGATAAGCATATCGACCGCCGTCCGGATGATTGTTGTCTGTTCGGGGTACCCGATGACGCAGACGGTTTTTCCGTAAACGGAAATTTTGACGTTGATGAGTCTTTCGGCGATTTCTCTTGTTTTGCCTTCCCGTCCGATAATTCTGCCTTTCAGACGTTCCAGCTCTTTTGGAGTCGATGCCGCTTCCGATAAATCAATAATGTCCAGCATCAAAAGATCATCGTCAAATAACTCAAAGGCTTTTTCCGGCGAAAATCCGCGGGCAATCGCCTTAATGACTTCAACGGCTTTGAGCTCCGCGACGGGGTCTTCTTCCGATTTAATTTCAACGCGGCCGTCGTCACTGTTGATTTCCAAGATGACCTTTACCGTCTCTTCAATTTGTTTTTTGACACTGCCGTTTGGTCCGATGATAACGGCAATTCTTTCTTTGGGTACTTTGATAAATTGTGACATTTCCATTCTTCCTCTCGATTTTTGATTATTTTAATGCATTGTTCGAATCTTGTTCTTTTTCGATTTCCTGCTCTTCTGTTTCGTTTTCCTGCTCCTCTGTTTCGTTTTTCTGTCCTTCTGTTTCTTCTTCCGGTTCCGCCGAAAAGTTGTCGTCTTCTTCCGTTCTCTGTTTAATTCTTTTCAGGAGGTCTTTCGTTTCTTCGGAGATTCCGTATTTTTTGAAAAATCTTTTGATATTTTCAACATCGCGGATCAGGAATTCGACGGCATTCGGATGGTTCAGCGTCACTGCCTGACCGACGTCAATGATAACGGGCTCCATTTTTTCGGTGTCGATTAAAATGTTATATTCGCTTAAATCGGCATGCACGAGCGCCGCTCTGACGAAAATACAGCGCATCGCTTCGATGACTTGGGCATAAATCAGCCGCGCTTCTTCCTCATCCAATTGTGTTTCTTTCAGGAGCGGATACGAAATTCCGTCTTTTCCCATGAATTGCATAATCAAGACATTTCTGTCGCAGATGATCGGTTTGGGTGAACGGATTCCCGCTTTTTGAATCCTCAGTAAATTTTGGAATTCTTTTTGCGTCCAAGCAAAGATAATGTCTTTTCGGTTGTGGCGGATGTGTGTGAATCTCGGGTCTTTTAAAATGTAAGGGTCCATCGCTTTGAAGGTCGCGCTCGATATTCTGTAAATTTTAACGGCCACTTCTCCGTCCTCGCCGGTCGCGTAAAACACGTTCGCTTCTTTTCCTGTACTGACGGAGCCGCCGAGTTCATGAATGTATCCTTTATTTGAAAAGGTGTAAAGTAATTTTAAAGTGGGGACATCAAAAACATTTTCTTCGGCTTTCAGGAAGGATGAATCTTTTTTAAAAATACGGTCTTTTGAACGCTTATCTTCAATTTGTTTCATCTGCTTGTCAATTTTTTTGTGACCCATGAATCAGCACCTTAAAATTCAAGTCGGAGTTGATGTATTCAATGAATCGGATTCATTGAACGGTACAGTCAAAATCAGAATGCGGCTGCAAAATGACTGCAGCCCGATTTTCAGGCCGAGAATTTATGTTCTCAAAAAGCCCTTTTTGTCCAACCAATCCACCTGCGGGTGGGTATATTTCCAAATAATGTCCGCTTTTTCGTCCTGAAAATTCCACGGAACGGCAATAACGACATCGCCTTCGTGAATCCATATCTTTTTCTTCATTGATCCCGGAATGCGGCCCATGCGGACAACGCCGTCCATGCATCTGAGTTTTAAGTGATTGGCGCCCAACAAGCTTTCAACAATCGCTAAAACTTCATGTTCTTCCTTTTTCGGAATTCTGACGCGAATAACCTGTTCCCCTTCCGGCGGCGCGGCGTCTCGTCTTCCGCCTCTATTATTGTCACTCATGATAATCGTTCTTTGATAATTGTTTTAAATCGGTATTGATGAATCGGTATTGATGAATCGGTATTGATGAATCGGTATTAATGAATTGACGGATGAATTGATGGAATGAGATACCATATTTATTTCTTACAAAGTGTACATCATCGATTTTTAAATAAGAATATTGTTTTTCCGTTTAAATGTTGTGTCCGATGAAGTCAAATTTTTCGTTTTTTTCGTAATTCGGCCGTTTTTCGGCGTTTCCGCGGTCTTTCACTCACAATCTTTATATAGAAAATGTGATATTCTCTGCTTTCGCTCACACTGAAAAATCTCAAATGAGTCAGGTTGTGAGACTAGATAAAAATGACAATTTTCATTTAGAATTTGCAAGTAAAAAATAGTACGAAACTTGCGTTTCGCTGCTTTTTTGAAGTTTGGCCTTCCAAGTCATTCATTTGATTTCAAAATCGAAATTCGACTGCCGAAGTCAAAATTCTTATATACCTTGTCATCTTTATATTTGATTCCGCGCAATTTGCCGAAAATTCGGTAAAATCCGCGATTTGAATAATCTCTAATAATGAGGTCGGGAGCTTTTTCCCTGACTGATGTGTGACCTGATGTTTCGGTAAACTTC
>WRDC01000049.1 GCA_009783635.1 Methanimicrococcus sp.
AACGGAGACTTGTCTTATTTGGAAAGAGAAATCCAAGCTTACTTAATCGGCCAAGACAGTGAAACAAACAGACTGCGTCAGGCGGAAATTGTTGACAGAATGTTTGATGCGGGAATTCACAACATTATCGGAATCGACCATTTGAAGCGGGAAATAAATCCGAGCAACCCGCAATCGGTAACAGATAACCAAGTGAAAGAATATATAAAAGGATTTGACCGCTCAACCTTCTCCGGATACTTAAGAGATGAACTGTTCAACTACATTGAAGCCATCAAAGAAAACAACCTGCCGTACGGCATGCACGTTTTCGGCCAAAGCATGACGGAAGAAATGATCTCCGCGATGCTTCGCTCCATGTGGGGACCGCCGTTTGACCAAATCCTCTTTGAAACCTACTACAAAGATAACGGATACGCGGGCATTCCCTACGAAGATGAGCAAAAGATTCTCGCCCTTGTGAAAGATTTGGAAGCCGCGGGCAGCCCGGCTGCAATGACGCTCATCCTTGAGAACGCTTTCTCGGATGAAAAGTACGAAGTAAACGGAATGCCGCCGACCGCGAAGGACCATGAAGGTGTTGTACGGTTCATCATGGGCCCGATCATGGATATCAAAGGAAGCGATGCCAATGCCGTCATTACCGAATGGAAAGACAACGGCGTATATGATGATTTGAGAGATGAAATCATATTTGCCTATTACTTCTACACAACAGAGCCGTCTGATGCCGTCATTGAAGGCGTTATCGAAAGAATGGTCCAGTACTGCATCGACAACAAACCTTTCGCCTCCGGCGCAGAACTGGTGAACAACGCAATGATTGCCGAATTCAAAACGCAAACGCATCAAAACAAAGCGGTTGTCGCGTACATGACAGGATACGGACGCTTGGAATACGCCGACAGGTTAAGAGACTGCGGCCCGGCGGAAATGACAGCATTTATGTCTTCCTTATCCGGCGGCTATATCCTCCCGAGCGCCGGCAATGATCCGATCCAAAACAGAGACGCGGTCCCGACCGGAAGAAACTTCTACGGCATCGACCCGACGAAATTCCCGACGAAATCCGCATGGGAAGTCGGTAAATCTTTGGCGGACCAGCTTTTGGCGGATTACTATTCCAAGTACGGAGAGTTCCCCAATACGGTTGCTTTCTCGCGGTTCGGAACGGAATTTATCCGTGATGAAGGCGCTTTGGAAGCCTGCGCCCTTTACTTGCTGGGCGTTGAACCCGTTTGGGATATCAACGGAAACGTGGACCCCAGAACCGTTAAAGTGATTCCGCTAAGCGATCTCACCCTGACTTTAAACGACGGGACGGTGGTCCAGCGTCCGAGGATTGATATTGTTTACACGACCGCCGGTATGAGAGATTCGTTCGGCGATAAGCTGAAGCTCATTAATGTCGCCGTGAAAACGGTTTCAAATTTAAATGAGCCGCCGGAATCGAATTATGTAAAAGTCAATACGGAGGCATTAAGAGCCAATCCGGCGACGGCTCCGTTTGCCGATATGCGGTGTTTTGCCAATGAACTCGGCAACTATGAAATCGGAACCGGAAACTTGATCAGTGCCAGCGGTTCTTGGGATGACCCCGAAGCCATTACAAACCTGTATTTGAGCAAAATGGGACACGTGTACGGTGACGACTCCGTTTGGGGCGTCAGCGCCGCGGAACTCTTAAGGGCCCTGCTGAAAAATACAGACGCAACGATTCACGCGTCTTCATCCAACCTTTACGACAGTTTGGACAACGACGACTTCTTCCAATATTTCGGCGCCTTGAGTTTAGCAGTCAAGCACTCCAGAGACGACGGAAAATTGCCGGAGATGTATGTCGCCGACACCAGAAATGTCGGCCAGAGCGCGCGTGACAACGCCGGCAAGGTGTACACGATGAAGCAGTTCCTCAACATCGACATGGAATCACGCTATAAAAACGAAAAGTGGATCCAAGGAATGATGGAATCGGGATACTCCGGATCAACCATGTTCTCCGAATTCGTGGACAACCTCTTCGGCTGGGCCGTGACAACAGACGGACAGCTTGTCAGTTTCAAGGATTGGGAAGATGTCTTTGACATTTACGTCAGCGACAAGTATGACTTGGGACTTCCGGAATATTTCCAAAATAACCCGTACGCCTACCAGTCCATGACCGCCCGAATGCTTGAGAGTATCCGAAAGGAATACTGGATTGCAGAGACGGACGAGCAGAAGGAGAAATTGGCGCTGATGGAACAACAGCTGGTGGATGCTTATGTTCAATCCGTGGTTGACCACGGCGTCGCCTGCTGCCACCACACCTGCGGCAACCCGAGTTTTGACGCGTTTGTCTCCGGAAAAATGTCCGTTCTCGGAACCGAACCCGATAAACAAGAAAAATATGCGGAGCAAGTGTTCAGCGCGACATACAGACAAGTCCCGTTGATTGTCACCCCACCCCCGCCGCCGCCCTCCGGATCTTCCTTGGGAACCGGCTACGGAACAATGGCCGGAACCCCCGGACCTGAAATTGAAACCGCCGGCGACGGCGCCGGCCATGATACGACCGGTTATGAAATGACGACAACAACAGCGGTCGTAAACGCGATAAGAGATGCCGTGAGCAGTATGTCATTTTCATCGTCTAACATCATGGTCCTTATCGGAATCGTTGGATTGTGCGCCGCAATCTTCTACGGATTCAAGAAGAAAATGTAAGAAGAAAATGAAGAAGAAAATGTAAGAAGAAAATGTAAAAGCAATGACACAAAAAACGATATAATACCGAAAAAAAGCAATAAGCACACAAGAAAAACCATAAAATCAGAAAATCTCCAAAAGACATAACCCCCTTCGCAAATTTCAGATTTCAAAACCGAATAAGAAATCTGAAATTGCGTCGGGCTGTTTTAAAAAACAAATAAAAAAACAAATTAAAAAAACAAATCCAAAACAAAAATAGAAAAAATCATCCGTCAAGCCAGTTTTTCATTTCTCTCTTCATAAACTTTTCAGCCTCGACCACCCGGTCCAGCGGCCCGCGGAGAGCGATAACGGACGTTTGCGCCACTTCTGGCTCGGTGATTGAAATGACGCGGTCGGTCACTTCCAAGTCAAACATTTCAACCATGTCCATGATAATTGACATCGGAACACCCATCGGCACGATCAGGTCATAAAGGGCTTCCAATCCGGCATTCTCTCCGGAAATTTCCGCCAGCTCAAAACGCTTCCGGCTGATTAAATCATGCAAAGATAAGACTTTTGTCATAGAAGGAACCTTCTGTTTTTGATTTTCGATTCACGGGTCCAAAACCCGCTTGAGGCTTTGAACGATTCAAATTGTAAAGCCATATAGATGCTTCACCTATTAAAAATGTGACGATTCAAAACGATTTGAAACAATTCGAAGAGAAACGGAACGTAAACGTATCCAAAGAGTAATTTTTTAATATCAATAAAACGCTTTCAATGATAAAGGTGTAATTATGCAGGAATACAAGTTGAAAAGAGGTTTCACGCCCGATATTGAAAGAATAAGAAGTTTGCTCAAAGAATGTTTCGGCACGGAAGTCAAAGAAAAAGACGGCAAGCTGACGACATCCTACGGCGCTTTAAAAGAAATCACCGTTTGGATCAGTCAGAAACAACTCTGCGTTGACACCGTTTCCGACAATTCTGTGAAAGACGATAATATAATTTTGGACTCCAACAAACGCTTCCGGACATTTTTGGACAAAGGAACGGGCTACACCTCCAAAGACCGCGTGAAAAACGCGAAAAAGGAAGTCGGCGGCGAATAAAATTTCCGGTTCATTTTTTAAAAAATAAGAAGGAACGGCTCCGCGAAGGAAAACACCAAAAGATTAATATGAGAGGTATTCCTTTTTGGAGTCTGCTTATTTTCTGTTTATAACGGAAGACAGCAACGGTTTTGCCGAAACTTTAACCGAAAAACGCGGCATCAATTATCATTAAGCGCCTCAATGGCTTAGAGGTATAGCACTTCCTTGGTAAGGAAGAGGTCACGGGTTCAATTCCCGTTTGAGGCTTTTGATTGCGGGGCTTCACCCCGTTTCTTTTTTTCTTTTTTTAAATTTTTTTTAAATTTTTTTTAAATTTTTTTTAAATTTTTTTTAAATTTTCTTTTTTTAAAAATAGGATAGTCTGAGCTGTTTTTAAGCTTTTTTAAAAACAGAAGAAAGATAAAAACAAGTTCAAATCAAGCTCAAATCAAGCTCTTTTGAGGACCCAGCTCGCGCCCGCAATAAATCCGAAACCGATCATCATCCCGATAACGCCAATGAGAAACGAGAAAAAATTCAGCGGAGAAACGTTGACGATAATGATAAAACCGCTGAGGAGCGCCACTGCCATACCGCAAACAATTAAACAGGCTGTCAATATTGTTGTGAATCCGTCTGCCATATTATACCGTTCCGTTTCTTTGAATAAATAACAATTGCGGAATAAAATATAAATAAGTATGGGAAACAAGAATTATTTATTAAAAAGACAGCGGAGAGCGGCAATGAGGGCTCACGATTTTGAAACAGAAAAACAAACACCCCTTTTCAAGAAATTTAAGAAAAAATGAACGCCCTTTTTTCTTAAACTTAATTTTAAGTTTTCAATAAAGGGGGCGTTCATTTTTTCATCAAATTGATAAAAAAGGGTGTTTAGCATTACAACTTCATCGAAAAAACAAGAGACAGAGGGAATAAAAGGGCCGGGATCGAGAATCGAACTCGAGTCAAAGCCTCCACAGGGCTTCAGGATAACCTTTACCCCACCCCGGCCACTCTGTTTTTCTGAAAAGCAATAATAGGAAAGCGAAAACGCGCTTTTCAGAAGCACTCCATAAAACCTTTATTTTAATATAAAGCTTTCGACAACCTGAGCTTGACACGAAAACGGATTCGTTTTTTATTCTCGTGACAAGCCGGCAACTGCGATGAAAAAGAAACAAATCTGTTTATTCTTCGCAGGAGCCTTCCGAGTCGGCATCGCCGTAAATTCTCATTCTTTCAAAAGTCAAAATCTTTCGTGTCACCAACTTTCTTTTACCGCACCAGCCGGCTTCGGGATAATTCTCGGACACAAAAGCGACGAGCTCGTTGTCGGACATCTTTTCCATTCTGTCCTGAAGCTCCAGCAAATGTTTTGCATTCTCATCCATTTTTTCATCCTCGTTTCTTTAATAATCTTCGGATTGCGGCTATAATAACTGAAAGTTATTTAAAACCTTTCAAAGACGCGAACAATAAAAGAACCGGAATAAGCGGCGGCTTATTCGGCTTTAAAGAACAAAGCGCAGTGACACATACCGTCGTTTTCGATCTCTTCCTGATGATAAACGCATGGGCAAATGATTTTACGGTCTTCGGTTTTGTCGCCGAGAACGATCCGGCACGGACAGTATTGAGCGCCGTACTGTTCGCGGCGCTTTGCCAAACCTTCGTAGACCAAATCCAATTCCTCCGGATTCGGATTTAAGAGGTAACCCATCTTCAAAGCATATTTTTCAGCGTATTGCCTGACCTTATCTTTTGTTTCTTCAAATGTCAAAGTATCAACCTCCATTTTTAACTCATCTGAATAAAGACGGCATAAAAATAATTAAGCATTCCGCAAAGGATGAAAGTGCGAATTATGAGGGAGGACGGAGGAGGGCGATAGGAGGGCAGGAAGACGATAGGAGGGCAGGAAGACGATAGGAGGGCAGAGAGAGAAGAATGGAGGAGGATGGAGGAGATGGACGGACGGGGAGGGAAATGGGAAAGACGGGCGGAATTTGAGCGAAATGACAATGATAAAGCAAATACATAACCCCGAAGAAAAATAACAGAGCCGCGGATAAAAAAACGGATTGTTTTAAAAATGTTGCCGGAAAACGATATAAGAAAAAAAGCCGTATAATCAGCCGTTTTGAAAATGAAATAGAAATGAAATAGAAATGAAATAGAAATGAAATAGAAATGAAATAAAAAATGAAATAAAACAAGGATAAAAATGAGGATGTAAGGATGAAAACGATCGCAATTGTTTCTTGCAGGATTTTTGAGGACGAACTGACATTTTTAATGAAAAAAGAGAGCGGGAAGAACAAGATTCTTTTGATCGAAACCGAATTCACGGAAACGATTGAAACAAAATTCGCATCGGAAGGCATTGAATATACAAAGATCAAAGAAGACGGCGTAAAAGAAGCGATTGAAAAAGAATCGGCCGGAGAAACGGATCTCATCGTGCTTCAGCTGATCGAGTTTTCAATGGAAGCGCGCCCGGCCGTGATAAAGGATGTTGTTTATGACAAAATCCGGGACTTTCAGGAAGAAAGAATTGACGGCGTCATGGTTTTCTACGGTCTTTGCGGAAATGTCCTCGGCTCAATTGAAGACGATTTAAAAAAGCCGGAGTGTCCGGTACGCATATTAAAAGATGAAGACGGAGAGATTGCCGATGACTGCATCTGTGTCGCGCTGGGCAGCCGGAAACGTTACGCGAATATTTTGAAGAGTACGGCCAGAGGAGAAGGAACTTATTTCCTGACACCGATGCAGGCGGCATACTGGAGGCAAATTGCTTATGCCAGCGCGCTGACGCCGGATCCGGATAACGATGAAATGATCAAAATGGTTTTTGAATATTCCAATTACAAAAGTGTCGGAAAAGTAAGCGGCCTGACTTATGAAAAAGGATTCGACGGCATCGTGGATGACTTTGCAAAACGCTTCTGTTTAAATATCACAGATTACGAAGGAACGACATCCGTTATTGAAAAATCGTATGAAAACTTTATAAAAGAAGTACAAAAAAAAGATTCGGATTGAAAAATGTTTTTTTAATGTTTTTAAAAATAGTAAAAAAGAGAGGAGATTTACTCCTCCCGTTTATTTAAATTTTATTTCTTTTTCTTTTGCATATACAAATAACCACCAATGGCAACAAGTCCGATGATGATGATGGCAATAATCAAAATTGTCCAAAGGGAGGATCTTGATTTGCCGGTCTCGGGTTCTTCGGGGGTTGTTGGCGGAGCAGGCGGTGCCGGTGTGTTATTCACCGTGCCGTTGCCGCCGGGTGTGTTATTGGATGCACTGTCTTCCAACCAAACTTTTTCTCCGTTAGCGCCTCTGACAAGCGTCGATTCGCCGTATGCGTTCGATACTTTCAGCGTAACGTTGTAGTAACCGGAGTCTTTGTAAGTGTGGTTCGGGTTCTTGTCCGTGGAAGTGGCGCCATCGCCGAAGTCCCAATACCATGAAGTCGGGTTACCGCGTGAAAGGTCGGTGAACTTAACGGGGTGCGGAGCGATACCTGAGAGAACGTCAGCCTGGAAATCAGCACGCGGGACATCGCCGACATAGATATACTTGTCTTTGAATGCCGAGTTGGTTCCGTAGCTGCTGTTGACAGTCAATTTAACGGTATACGTACCGGCCGATTTGTAAGTGTGGTTCGGGTTCTTCTCGGTGGAAGTGGAGCCGTCACCGAAGTCCCACAGATAAGTCAGGTTGGTGCCCAATGATCTGTCTGTAAACTGAACAGCGTGGGGCGCAGCGCCGCTTGTGGGTGTTCCGACGAAGTCGACGACCGGCGTGTTGCCGACGCTGACATATCCTTCCTTAAGAACGGAATTTGTGGCACCGCAGATGTTCGTAACGGTCAGAGCGACAGTGTACTGACCCACAGCTCTGTAGGTGTGAGTGGGGTTTCTCTCGGTGGATGTTGTACCGTCACCGAAATTCCAAAGATACGTCGAAGTGTTGCTGGAGCCGACCGTTGTGTCGGTGAATCTGACGTTCAGAGGAGAACTGCCCAAATTGTTGGTTGCCGTGAAATCAGCTTTCAGAGCATCGGTAATAGACACATTCCGAAGTGTGTAATTGGATGAACCGAATGTATCCTTCACATTCAGCGTCACATTGTAGACGCCGATGTTTTGGTAGGTGTGGGTCGGATTCTTCTCAGAAGAGGTTCTGCCGTCACCAAAGTCCCAGGTGAATGTTGCGGTCTCCGGTGCGTAGCCGTGGGTTGTAAACGCAACCTGCTTGGAGTTGACGGTTCCGTTTGCCGTGAAGTAAACGTAAGGTTCAAAACCGACTTTGACCAAGGAGGTCTGAGTTTTGGTATCCGTGCCGAAATCATTTGAAACCTTCAAAGAAACAGTATAGTTACCGGTTTGGCTGTATGTATGAGAAGGATACCGAGAAGTAGAAGTTGTGCCGTCACCGAAATCCCATAACCATTGGGTCGGGTTGCCGGTAGAAGTGTCAGTGAAACTGACTGTCAGCGGTGCTTTACCGACGTAATTGGTCGCCGTGAAATTCGCGACCGGACCGGAGCCGACATAAATGTAATTTGTTTTTGTTTCGGTTCTGGTACCGTAATCATTTTTCAGGGTCAATTTGACGGTATAATTACCTTCTTTTGCGTAGGTGTGTGATACATTTCCGGCAACAGTAGATGTATTTCCATCGCCGAAATCCCATAAATAGGTCATATTTGCGCGTGCGCCAGCCGACCGGTCTGTAAATGCAACTGTCAGCGGAGCTTTTCCGCGAAGCGGTTCTCCTGTGAAATTCGGCACAGGCACAGTTCCAACTTCAATATAACCATCGGAAGAGTCTGAGAGAGCGGGGGCCGGAAAAAGCGCCAAAAGTAAACATAAAGCAACTGCCGCTGCCGCAAACTTTCCTGCCCGATTTTTAATCATTTTCATGTAATTGTCTCCGGAATTCAATAAAATCGTTTGAATGTAAGATAAAGATCTTGAAACAAGGTAAAAAACCTGATTCTTCAATCCGATTTAACGGAATCATTGAATTTGATTATATTTATATCTAACCGATAGTACCATACTTACACAAATCTGTTTGTAAGAAATAATAGTTTATAAATATAAGATTAGTGAAAAAATATTTTCCGACAATTAAAATGTCGACAGACTTTTTAATATTTAACCAATAATTAAAATAAAAATGATATATTTTAAATCCGGAACAAAAAATATATTGAAAAAAAAGGAAAAGAAATTCTGACCGCGAAGATTATACATTTCATCGACATGATCGACAGACGGTGTTACATACATATTTGACCTGTAACCCATTTATACATACATTGGTAGCCCATTTATGCATATATCTGCCCGCTAACCCATTTACGCATATATCGGTCTGTTAACCCATTTATGCATACAGCGGCCTGTTACCTGTTTGTGCATACGTTGACTCGTTACCTGTTTGTGCATACGCTGACTTGTTGCCTGTTTGTGCATACGCTGACTTGTTGCCTGTTTGTGCATACACCGGCCTGTTACCTGTTCGTGCATATGCCGGCCTGTTCAATTCATCAATCCGTAATGTTTTTTAACATGGATTGTTTCATTCACTTTCAGATTCAAACATTCATTAATTTTAAGAACTGCAAGGTAATTTTAAAACTGAGGACACTTTAAAATGAGTCAGGAAAGTAAAACAGTCTCCGGCTATGATTATGAAGCGCTCGGCCTGATGGTCGGTCTTGAAATTCACCAGCAAGTGGATTCGCCGACAAAGCTTCACTGCCGCTGCCCGAACATTTACCGAGAGCCGGAAGAATCGACACATGAAATCAGAAGATACTTGCGCCCCAAAGCCAACAATCTGGGCATGATGGACCGCGCCGTTATTGAGCAGACGCAGGCCAACCGCCAAAACAGGTATTTGGTTTTTGACACCACCTGCTTAGGCGATATTGATGAAGCCGGCCCTGTTCCGGTCAGCCCGGAAGCTTTGAAAACGACCCTTGAAGTTTCCAAACTCCTCCATATGGTGCCCGTTGACCGCAGCCACGTGATGAGAAAAATTATTGTTGACGGGTCCGGGCCGGCCGGATTCCAGCGGACGACATTTATCGCGGGCAACGGCTGGATCGAAACGCAGTCCGGAAAGTGCCGCGTTGCCAGTTTATGCTTGGAAGAGGAATCCGCGCCGAAAATGGAAGAAACCGATGAATATGTTGTCTTCTCATTAGACCGCCTCGGGATCCCGCTCATTGAAATCGCGACCGAGCCGGACATACGCACCCCCGAACAAGCCGTTGAAGTCGCCTCCTACCTCGGAATGGCGCTTCGCTCTACCGGCGGTGTGAAAAGGGGCATCGGAACGATTCGTCAGGATGTGAATGTTTCAATAAAAGACGGAACGCGCGTGGAAATGAAAGGCGTTCAGGCGCTTTCCATGATTGATGAAATCGTCAGGCGTGAAATCTTCCGCCAGCTGGCGTTGATTGAAATTAAAAAAGAACTGAACGCAAAAGGCGCGTCCGTCGATACGGCAATATATGATGTGACAGACATTTTCGCGGAAACAAAATCCAAAGTAATCATCAACAGCGCCAAAGACAGAAAAATCGTTGCGGTCCGCCTGAAAGGGTTTAAAGGTTATGTCGGCCGCGAAGTTCAACCCGGCCGAAGACTCGGAACGGAATTGTCCGAAAAAGCAAAAGCGGTCGGCGTATCC
>WRDC01000050.1 GCA_009783635.1 Methanimicrococcus sp.
CCGCCGGCGTTCCCTGTTGTACTGAAGTGTGCGAGCCTTCGGGAAGCTTGGATCGCTGCCATGAGACTTTCTTTATTACTCTTATTTTGTTGTTTTTGAATTGAAGAGCGAAGGCTCTTTTGTTTGTTTTTTTTAATGAACAGAGGGGTTGTTTTTGATTGATTCGATCGAATAGCGTAAGCTCTTTTATTATTGATTTGTGGAAAAAAAGAGGATGCCTTTTTGAATGAGATTTGTTTGAAAATGTGTGCGGGTCGCGCGCGCGGGCTGCGGGCGAGAGCGGGCTGACCGCATTTCGGCGCGTTGCCGCTAAAAGCTGCAGGTCTTTGGGAATTTCTGTTTCTGAAATTGAAATGACAGAGAACTGAAACACAACAATTCATTCAGCGCTAATTTTTTCCGAAAGAGATAAGAAAGAAATAAATCATAACAGAATGCATTAATGTATTACAAATCGTTTGAAACAGTAATCATTTACCAAAAAATCGGAATCAATCGGTCAAAATATTAAAAAGCGGGATCTTATGACGATGAAAAAGAACATAATTGTCGAAACGGAAGAAACGGAACAAGAAAATGTTTTGCGACCGAAATCGGAACAGAGAAAAATAATTATGGAAGAATTGACGCCCGATAAGAGATCTGCGGCCCGGCCGCCCAAGCCGGAAGAACTTCAGATGGAAGTTGAGAAAGTTTACCCGAGCGATGATTATGGCAAAGGTATCATTCAGCTGACGCCGGAAATCATGGAAATGCTTGACATCGGCATTGGGGAAATCATTGAAATCGAAGGAGAACGGAAAACAGTTGCCCGCGTTTGGAAAGCAAACATATTGGACGGGCTGACGGAAGAGACCGTCCGCATCGACACATTCATCCGCTACAATGCAAAGGTGACCGTTGGCGATAAGGTAACACTTCGAAAAACCAAAGCCGTTTCCGCAAAAAAAATAACCGTTGCCCCGCTTGAAGAAGAAAGAATTACACTGAACAGTGAAATTGAAGACCGCATCCGTTACAATTTAAGAGAACGCTACTTGGTAAAAGAAGATATTGTTCCCGTCAGAAAAGACCTGCTGGGACTGAATGACGTCTCACAGCCCGAGATGAAAAAGCAGACGGTCGAGTTTATGGTGACACAGGTGACCCCTTCCAAATCGCCGGTGATGATTACCGATGAAACCCAAATCTCGTTTGAGAAAAGCGCGGGCGGATTTCGTAAAAAACATATCTCGTATGAAGATATCGGCGGCCTCGGCGACAAACTGGCAGAAATCCGTGAAACCGTTGAACTGCCGATGAAACAGCCGCGCCTTTTTAATAAATTAAAAATCAGTCCTCCGAAAGGGCTGATTCTTCACGGCATCCCGGGAACAGGAAAAACAATCATTGCCCGCGCCGTTGCCGATGAAATCGGCGCCAACTTTTATTACATAGCGGGCCCCGAAATCATGAAAAGCGGTTACGGTCAAAGCGAAGAAAAGATTCGGGAATTGTTTGCCGAAGCCATGAAAAACGCGCCGGCAATTATTTTTATTGATGAAATCGATTCGATCGCCCTGAAAAGAGAACAGTCGGGAGAAGTTGAGAGGCGTATTGTTTCTCAATTGCTGACGGTTATGGACGGCATGCTGGATACGTCACAGGTTTTTGTAATTGCGACAACCAACCGCATTCATTCCATTGACCCGGCCCTGCGCCGCCCGGGACGTTTTGACCATGAAATAGAAATCGGCGCGCCGGATGTTGCCGGCAGGGAAGAAATCATCCGAATCCATGCCCGCGCCATGCCGCTTGAAGGATATCCGAAAATCAAGAAGATTGAAACCGCTCTCCGAAAAGAAAAGGAGACGGCAAAGCGCAATGCCGAGTCGGGCAACAAAGATGCGGCGGTATCCGATAAAGCCGCAATCGCCGACCTGACAAAGAAACTGGCGGCAGCGAAGGACCAATACGAAACAAATGCCAAAACGCTGTTCAAAGAAATGGCGTCACAGACACAGGGTTACGTCGGCGCCGATTTGGCCGCCCTCTGCCGCGAAGCCGCTTTAAATGCCGTTAAAAGAATCGCGCCAACGGTTGATATGGATGAAAATTTGAGTGACGAAGTGTTGGACGCGCTTGTTGTTACCAACAAAGATTTTGAACGCGCGCTCAAAAACAGCGAACCTTCGGCGCTTCGGGAGATTTATGTTGAAATTCCGGAAGTGAGCTGGGAAGACATCGGCGGCTTGGACGCTGTCAAGCAGCAGATTATCGAAACCGTGGAATGGCCGCTGAAATACCCCGACAAATTCACTCAATTCGGTATTGAGCCGCCGACCGGCATTCTGCTTTACGGCCCGCCGGGAACGGGAAAGACAATGCTGGCGCAGGCCGTTGCGCACGAATCCGAAGCTAGTTTTATCAGCATCAAAAGCACGGAACTCTTATTGAAATGGGTCGGCGAGTCCGAAAAAGCAATGAAAGAAGTATTCAGAAAAGCGAAGCAGGCCTCTCCGGCAATCATATTCTTTGACGAAATCGATGCTTTCGCAACCGTCCGCGAAAGCGGATCCATCGGAACACGATCGGTTGCGGAAAGCACGCTCAATCAAATGCTGGTGGAGATGGACGGCATAGAACGCTTAAAAGACGTTTTCATCATTGCCGCAACGAACAGGCCCGACACGCTGGATTCAGCGCTCATCCGCCCGGGGCGGCTGGACCGCTTAGTCTATGTCGGTCCGCCTGACCTGCCCGGAAGAAAAGCCGTGTTTGAAATATATTTAAGAAAGACACCGGTTGCGGCGGATGTCAGCATTTCGGAACTGGCCGAGAGAACAGAAAAGTACACCGGCGCGGACATCGAAGCCGTCTGCCGTGAAGCCGTGATGATGGCGCTTCGCGAAAATATGGATACGAAAGAAATCACGCGCGATGATTTTGAAAAGGCGCTTGATGTCATCAAACCGTCCGTCGGCGAAGAATTGAATAAAACATATGAAAATATGGCGGACTTTATCAAAAACAAAGACCGGCCGGATGATGATTACTTCATGGCGTATAGATAACATAAACCTAACGTAAAATAACATAAATTAACGTAAATTAACATAAAATTGAACTTTCGATCAAAATCCGGTACTGTCATGAAAATGTATATAAAATAAAAGCGATTTAAATAGAGAAAATAACAAAAAGAAACGGACCAAAAATCCGTTTATTTTACTTAAATTTCACACAATTCAAAGAGGAAACGACAATGAAATATTATGCAAAGCGCCTTTTCGACAACAAGAAAGTGATGTCGACCGACGCGAAAGAAATCGGTATGTTAAAAGACATTCACATTAACGCAAAAAACGGAACCATCGTGGATTTAGTCGTCCGCCCCGCTGAAGGTCTGGACACCGCCAAATACCAAAAAGAAGAGGATTATATTTTAATTCCGTTCAGCTCTGTCAGCGCCGTCAAAGATTATGTCATTGTCGACAAAGATAAAGCAAAAGTATTCACGGCAAGGTAATATTGCCGCTTTTTTTTCATTTTACGGTTTTCTTTTTACAATTTTCTTTTCAGTTTTCTTTTTAAGTTTTTTTTTAAGTTCTCTTTTAAGTTTTCTTTTTTGAACAGTTTTTTACAGTCTTCTTTTCTTTTTTTATCTTCCTTTAACTGTTTCAAATTTTTAACTGTTTCAAATTTTTAACTGTTTCAAATTTTTAACTGTTTCAAAATCAAAGCTTAATATAAAAATCCCTTTTTTCATCGCTTAATTCAAGCAGATCGTTTTTCAGCAAATAATCGACTGCTTCTGAAAAACCATCTCCGAAACTGTTTTTAAGGACAATGTCCGCTTCTTTTTTGACATGAGCGGGAGCGTTGGCAACGGCAAACGATAGACCGGACGCCCGAAACATATCAATATCATTTTCGGAGTCGCCGATTGTTACAAATTTTTTTGCGGACGCGCCCATCATTTCGGCCAAATCCATTAAAGCCGGTCCCTTGCAGATGTTTTTATCGGTAATATAAAACGCGGCCTCGGTATCAACCAATGAAATATTCGGAAAATCCGAAAGATAAGGAAGAACATCTGCGGCAGAGACCGTTTTTGAAAAAGAAACATCTGTCAGACGTTTGGAGGAATCAAAAGCCCTGACCGGCAGATTTTTCAGAATTAAAGACAGAGCGGCTTGAATTTCGTTCATGCAAGACTCAACGATGACCGGCGCGGCGTTATCGTCCGGCAAAAGAATCCCGCCGTTTTCGGCAATAATCGGAGAGCGCGTGCCAAGCGTTTTGGAGAGAGTTCTTGAAAAACACAAACTGTTGCCCGTGACCAGAACAAAGGGAATCCGGCCGGACAGAAAATGAGCGGCGGACAGAGCGGCTGCCGACAAGCGGCTGTCATCATGCGTAATTGTTCCGTCAATATCGGAAGCTATACCAAAAAAACGGTCCATGAATTGAAAATGAAACGAACAAATATAGAGTTAGCTGTGTCCGGCAACATATATCGGCAGGCGGCTGTATAAAGAGAAGTGGATTAAAATGGGTTTTGATTTCGAATGCTTGTCCCTGATAAAACAATATAACTGATGCAGACGAACAGCTTAATATATGTTAAAATCCAATTTTATGAAAGATATTCCATGACCGATAAACCATCCAACCCGCTGAAAGACCACATACAAACCTTTCAGGGTTGTCTTCACGGCGGGCTGATTAAGGAAAGCGCCGAAAAATACGGATTAAAGGAATCCGATATCTTAGATTTCAGCGCGAACTTAAATCCTTATAAAACGCCCTTCGATCATCCCGAGTACGGTTTAGACTATACGGCCATGGCAAAGGAATCCTATATTGAATCTTACAATTACCCCGACAACCGGTATATAAAATTCAGAGACGCGGCTGCATTCTTTTTAAATTCCGGTCTGGCTGAAGGCTCCAAAGGTTCCAAAGGCTCCAAAGGTTCCGAAAAACTGACAAAGGAACATATCGTTCCCGGAAACGGGTCAACGGAAATCATCCGCCTCTTCTGTCAATGCGTTTTAGACGACGGCGACAAAGTCATCATTCCGTACCCGACATTCGGCGAATATGAAATTCAATGCCGGCTTCAAAACGCCGAAATTGTTTCAATCCCGCAGGAAAATATTGAAACAATAACGGAAGAGGAGCTGAATGAAATCGGCGCCAAAATCTTTTTCGTCTGCAATCCGAACAATCCGACGGCAGTTCTCCGAAAAAAGGAACAATTGATTGAACTGGCGGAAAAATGCCGGAAAACGGGAACGGTTTTATTCATGGACGAAGCCTTTATAGAGCTTGCCGATCCCGCCCAAAGCATCTGTGAATTGATTCATGACAACAAATATCTGTTTATCATGCGGTCTTTGACCAAAGACTTTGAAATCCCGGGCATCCGCCTCGGCTTCGGCGCGGCGCACCCGGAAATTGCCGGCGCGTTAAACAACGCCCGCCTCTCTTGGAACTTAAGCCCGCTGCAAGAAAATGTTGCCGCTGCATTGCTGTCAATGGAGGGCGGCATCCACAGCGATTACCTTCAAAAATCACGCGCGTTGATTTTGACCGAAGCGAACTTCCTGAAAACAGAACTGTCTAAAATCTGGGGAGTCAAACCGGGCGCGGCAACAACGAATTTTTTGCTGGTTGACATCAGTGAGCGGACGGTAAAATCCACGGAATTGGCCGAGCGTTTCGCTAAAAACGGCATACTGATCCGCAACTGCATCTCATTCAAAGGGCTTGGGGAAAATTATATCCGGATTGCCGTTCGGACCCGCCCCGAAAATGAAAGATTCATCAAAACCGTATCCGTTGTCTTTAGCGAATGGGCAAAAGATTTTGCCGACAGCGAATTAAAGTCAGCCGTGACAACGCACAAAAGCGGGCAGCAGCAAAACAAAAGAGAGACATGCGAATATTATCCCTGCCACTTCAGCGGACAGGACTGTA
Organism: Methanimicrococcus sp.; assembly: GCA_009783635.1. Taxonomy (GTDB): domain Archaea; phylum Halobacteriota; class Methanosarcinia; order Methanosarcinales; family Methanosarcinaceae; genus Methanimicrococcus. Next base: position 5,965 of record WRDC01000050.1, read on the forward strand.
CTTTTTGTTATTGCCCGTTCTACCCGTGCGGAGATGACAGAGGCGGCGGCAAATGCATCCAAAGCTCCAAGGGCGGACAGGTGTGGAGCTGTGCCGGCTGCTATATCCCCCACATTCCGTCTGTTGTTGAAAGAATGATGGAAGGATTGCTGGCCGACGGAGGGGGAACGGAAGAAACTCTAAAAAGAGAATGGGAAGAAATAATCCTTCCGATTATGGAAGAAAAGGATGAAGAACAAATCCTTGCCTTATGCCGAAAAATAAAAGAAGAAAATGATAGGGACCCCCGGCCGAAAAAAGAAAAGAGGGGAAAAAACGTGCCGATTTAACGGCAGTGTCTGAAAAAAATGGCACGCCGTGTCTGAAAAAATGACTTGAGATGAACCGTAAACCCGTTCGGAAATTTTCAGGGAGCCGACTGTAATGGTTATAGAATTACCGGAATTGCTTTTAAATACATTTACATTCACTTCAACAGAATTGATTTTGGTTTTAATTCTGGCCGTCCTGTTAGACTTACTTTTCGGAGAGCCACCGGCTGCCCTGCATCCGGTTGTTTGGATCGGAAAACTGATCGGCTTTTTAAAAGAAAAAGCCCCGAAAAGCAATCAAAAACTTTATGGCATATTGATGGCGCTGACCGTTATTGCATTTGCCGTTGTTATCGCTCTGACCGTTGTTTTCATCGCTCACTTGGAGTTTATGCCCCTCGCTGCCGGCATTTTGATCCAAGCGTTTTTCCTGAAAGTCACTTTCGCAATCAAATGCATGGTTCAGCCGGCCAGGGAAATCAAAAAAATCTTGGACAAAGACATTGAAACAGCGCGGCAGGAACTCATTACTTATGTCAGCCGCGACACCTCAAAACTTGAACGCCACCAAATAATATCGGCCGTGACGGAATCTATTTCGGAAAATTATGTCGATGCTCTGTTGACCCCGATTTTTTTTTATGTCATATTCGGGCCTCTCGGGCTGCCGGCCGCCTACCTGTTCAAGGCCGCCAGCACGCTGGATTCGATGGTCGGCTACAAAACAGAAAAATATATCCGCATCGGATGGTTTTCGGCGAAATCCGACGACCTTTTGAATTGGATTCCGGCGCGATTATCGCCGTTCTTCATTGCGGTGGGCGCCGCGGTTTCAAATTTACTCAGAGGCGATCTTGAAAAATTTAAACCGTCTGAAGGATTGAAGCGGGCGTTTAAAGAACATAAAGCAACACCGTCGCCGAATTCCGGATGGCCCATGGCTGCCGCCGCCGGCGCGCTGCAGGTCCGATTTGAAAAGCCGAACACATATATCATCGGAGACGCATACAAAAATCCGGAGCTTTCCGATATACCAAGAGTGTCTATACTTATCATTATCACATCCGTATTGACGGGAATCATCGGATGCCTTGCGATCAGCGCCGCGTGGTATGCCGTCTCATTCCTTTAATCAATAAAATTTCGGGGAAATAGAAATTCTGAAAAAAAAATAAAAATTCTGAAAAATAAAAATCCCGGAAAAATAAAAAAGACAGGGAAAAAATAAAGAAGAATAAACGACAACAGGGAAAAAATAAAAAAGAATAAACGACAACAGAATCTGCGGAAAAAGAGGGGAAAAGACATGAAGTTATCCGACATCGACAACGGTTTTGTAAAAAAGCAGCCGGATATCATTGAAGAAGAATCCGTTCGAAACATAATGGATGTTTTAAACGAATTCGGAATCACTTATAATGATTTGGAAAGCACGGCAATGACATTTTATGTTCCCCATCCGGGTATTGAAACGCCCGAAAAAGCAAAGGCTGTTTTTGAAAGAGAATTCCGGTACGCCATCAGCGACCCGAATCTTCAGCTGTTGGTATTTGCGGCGCTGCTGCTTGAAAAAGAAGGAGAGAACGGAAATCTCCCCGGCATCAGCAAAAAGTCGTTTGAAAAAGATTTATCGTTTATCATTGCCGACGAGATTCTCGGTGAAGCCGTTGCCGATTATATTGCCGGCAGCAAAGGCAAATTTGAATTTGTCCGGTTTGATAAAAACAAGCCGGGAATCCTGAAAAATCTCGGGCCGTTTATGGATGATATCATTGGCGGCCTGCTCGGCGGCATCTCAGCCAATATGTATTCGCGCGCCATGTTTGAAGCGGCGGAGACGGAGGATAAAAAATGACGATATGGGAAGCTTTTAAAGCCGGATTCGGATTTTTGTCCGTGATTCCCGTCGGCATTACGATGGAAGGCATCGAGGCGCTGATGAAGCGGCTGTATATGTATCCGATTGTCGGCTTCTGCTTAGGTCTTTTGATTGGTCTCATCACTTTTGCCGCCGTATTGATTTTGCCAACGCCGCTGACTGTTATTGCCATCATGCTGGCGACATACGGAATAATTTGGTTTAATCATTTGGACGGCGTGGCCGACATGGGCGACGGTATGACCGCGCACGGTTCACTTGAAAAGAAAAGAAAAGCTTTGAAAGATATGGCGCTTGGCATCGGCGGCGTTGCGTTTGCTGTCCTGATGCTTCTGCTCTTTTATTCATCGCTGTCCGCGCTTGTTAATGTTGCCGGCGGAATCGGTGGCGTGCACATGATTCCGTTTATGGGATTGTATTCTTATGTTTACGGCGCGGTTTTTGCGTCGGGACTGCCGGAAACGTTGGGCAGCGCAATCGCTTTGGCCGCGCTGATGGCGGTGACAGTCGTTCTTGCCGAAACCTGCGGAAAACAATCCATGCTCACAATTGCCACATTCGGAAAATCTTTCAGCGATGGACTCGGTTCCATGACCATTGCCGGAGGTACCCGCAAGAACTTTGTCATCGGGATTATGTTCACGACAATCGTTTCTTTTGCGCTTTTGGGACTGATCGGTCTTGCGGCGCTTATTTTATCCACGCTTACCGCTTTACTCATACTGAGAATCAGTAACCGTCATTTTGAAGGACTCAACGGCGATGGCATCGGCGCCGCCAATGAAGTCGGACGCATCGTTACAATTGCGTCCGTTGCCTTTATTTTATTCCTGTTTACAGGGGGGGTCCCGTGGACGCTTTAATTATGGCCGGCGGTTTGGCGCAGCGTTTGGGTTGCGGTGAAAAATCCTGCATCGACTTAAACGGCAAGCCTTTGATTTCTTACATCATCCATGCGCTTCAAAACGCCGAAAACGTCGGGAAAATATTTATATCGGTCACGAAAGCAACGCCTCTGACAAAAAAATTGGCGGAAGAGGAATATCCCGGTCTTCATATCATTGAAGCGGCGGAAGGAAATTACGTTGGAGATATGATTTACTCGATCAAAGAAGCGAGGGTCACCGGTCCGGTCATGGTTGTGATGTGCGACCTGCCGCTTGTGGAATCGGATGTCATTGATGACGTTATTGCCAAATACGACACCTGCGATGAACCCGCCCTTTCCGTTTATGTGCCGATTGCCCTGTGCAGAAAAATAGGCGTTCGGCCGGACACTGTTTTTCACAAAAATACGAAATTGATCGTGCCGACCGGCATTAATATTTTGGATGCGTCCGACATCAACAATGAGCAGCCGGATTATAATTATATTATTGATGATCTGCGGCTTGCCATGAACGTCAATACGCAGGAAGATCTTGAAAAGTGCAAGCAAATGATTGCGGAAAAATTCTGAGTCTTTTTTTTATTCAAATTGCGGAAAAGAAGAAGAAAAGAAGAAATACGTGATAAAGACGGGGATTGGGTCTTTGACAGAGTCTTCATTTTTGGTTCAGATTGGATAGGGATTCAACCTTGGCGTTGGTTCAACTGATGTTGTTTAATCTTTTATGTTTGTTTCAATTCTTTTGCCATCTTTGATAAAATGATTGTAGAGTTCCATTCCCCATTTGCGCGCGCGTTCGCCGTGGCTTAAAATGTAGCGGGAATCGAATCTGTTGTCACTGTCAAAAAGCCCCAAAAGAGCGATTTCATCGGTGACGGAAATCTCGGTAATGCCTAAACCGTCGGGAATGACATAAAACTTCGTGTTCATCCAATCCAAAAATTTGACATCGTCAAGCTCAGCCGTTCCGTCGTAAACGTACTCTGAAACAATTCTGTCAAATACGGATTGCGAATAAACCAAAATTAACTCGGCGCCGTTTTTAATCATCTGATTATACATTTTATTGTATTGAGGTTGGAAGAAGTTGGAAAGCGTCACACAAAATGTTGCGTCCTGCATGGCTTCCACCACGTCGCTGTTGGTGTCAAAAACGTGAGCTAAATCTGATTCGGTCAGTAGGCAATGACCGAGTTCGCCGATCCTGTCCAAAAGGTGCGGCGGAATACCGGACAAGTTGTGCGTCGCCCAATATGTTTGATTGTTTTCATAAACGCACAGAATGTCTAAAAGCTGCTTGGAGTTGTTTGCGATTGCGCGTCCCATATCGGTTAAACTGTAGACGCGGTCTTTATTCTTAATGAGATCCCATTCTTCCAGTTTTTTAATTTGAGGGATCATAGCGCCCCAATTGA
>WRDC01000051.1 GCA_009783635.1 Methanimicrococcus sp.
TCCATGCCGATCACATGGGTGTGATTGCGGTCAAAAATTCAAAGAAACAATAAACGTCGAATTCATATATGTTAAAATATATGTTACATTTTACTTTATTTCTTTTTTTATTTTACCAGAGGTGTAACAGATATGGTTGATGTTTTAGATACGACGAATTGTTCTGCTGCTTTAACTAATCTTATTAAAAATGCAAAAGAAGAAATTATTTTAATCAGCCCATATCTTCAGTTGTCACCGAATCTGTTGAATTCATTACAAGACGCAAACTTAAATAGAGACGTCTCAATCCTTTTAATTTACAGACCAAATAAAGGCGAAAAATTTAATGAGCAGAAGGATAAGCTTGCCAAAATCAATGTCACTCTAATCCCTCTTGAAAATTTACACGCGAAATGTTATTTAAATGAGTCAATGGCTGTCATTACATCCATGAATCTTTATCAACATTCTCAAGAAAACAATACTGAATTAGGGATAGTGGTTCAAAAAGACGATGATCCTAAAGTCTATAAGGCTATTCGAAAAGAGGCATTAAGAATTTGTCGTATTGCGCAGCTGACCCAATCGTGTTCGGAATCAAAGTCAATATCTCCTATAACAAAGGAATCTACTCGTTCTTCTTTTTCCAAATCTTCGAAGAATACCAAAAATTCATCAATTATCGATAAAATTGTCGATGCGATATTTGATTCACCTGCTTATTGTATTCGTTGCCACGGTGAAATTAAAAATGACATTGCCAAACCGCTTTGTGATGTGTGCTATACATCGTGGGCGAAATACAAAAATGAAAATTTTGCAGAAAAACATTGTTTCAACTGCGGTCGCCAAGCTAAAACAACTTTCAAAAAACCGTTATGTAATAATTGTTTTAGAAATGACAGGTAACGTCACTTCTTTTTCTTCTTTGACGATGACTTGTTGGATTGCTGAAGGATCATGGGCAAATCAATGGCATATTGTCCTTCTTCTTTGATGCCGACAACGATTTCTTCTTTTCTCATAATGGAACCCAAATTGAGTTCATAGGAGCCGCTGTCTAAAATACGAATTGAGTCAACGCGGTCGGTGTCCAAATCTTTTTTATTGACCTCATCAGACTCTAAGACGCGGTCTATGTCTTCCAAAACGCTGTCAATGGATTTGCTTTCCTTTTCCTTGATCCGCTCTTCAATGTCCCAGCCATCTGTTTTTTCTTCCGTTTCAATTTCGGTCACAACCTGACCGGCACCGATGTCTTCGGCTTTGACATAAAAGAATTTATTCCATTTGCATTCCGGACAGCCGGTCAAGATGACGGAGTCACCGTCACCGAAAACAGCGCCGCATTTTGTACATCTGTGTGGCATCGATTCACCTGATAATGAAATAATCATGGATGGGTTCAAATAAAAATTAAAACAAAAACAAAAATTTTCGTGTATCCTATAACACTTCATTACAATATTTAAAGATTTATTTCGGCGGCGTATTGAATGCGGCAAATAATGAATAAGACAGCCTTTTTGAAAATTCTTTTCCGTTTTTAAAAATGACGGCTGTCCGGATTTATACGGTTTTTCAACATTTCCGCAAAATCCCGTTCAACCTAAAGCTATAAATAAAAGAAATCATTTGTTAACCTGCTTTCTAATAACCGATTCAATTGAAACGGTTTTAAGCCGGTTTTGTTTTCAAGAAGCGAGGTGGGGTAGCCAGGAGATCCCGACGGGCTCATAACCCGTAGACCGATGGTTCGAATCCATCCCTCGCTACTGATATCTTATTTCGTGTCTTTAATTCTTTTTTTGTTATATTAATAGGGTTACGATAAGGCATACAATTTGTACTTATTCTATACTATAATCTGTACTTGACCTGTACTTGATCTGTACTCGGACTCTCTTCCTCCTTTTTCTTATATGGCTCTTCACAGACCGCTGTTTTCTGTGTTTTTGCGTCTTTTAAAAAAATACAGAAACAGAAATAAATAAGAATGAGAATAGAGATTCAAGAGAAGTCAAAAGTTTAAATTCTGAAAACCCTTAATCAATTCTTACCTTTATTTCTACCTTTATTTCTACCCTTATTTATGTCAGTGATTCTTTATGGCGCAAAAACTGGACCCTTGGAAGTCGTCTGAAATCAGCGATTATTCAAAACTGTTTGAAGAGTTCGGCATTTCTCCGTTTTCGGAGATGTCGGAGGAGATTCCCGACCCGCACAAATACATGAGACGCGGAATTATTTTTGGTCACCGCGGCTATGAAATGATTGCGGACGCCATTAAAAACCGCAAACCTTTTGTTGTTCTCGACGGGTTTATGCCGACCGGCAAAGCCCATTTCGGTCACAAAATGGTGATGGACCAAATTGTCTGGTACCAAAAACAAGGAGCTATAGCTGTTATCGGAATGGCTGACCGCGAAGCGCACGCCGTCCGCGGATTGACATGGGAAGAATGTCAAAGAACCGGCGTTGAAGAATATATTACAAGTCTGATCGCTCTCGGGCTTCAGCCGGAAAACGCCCGCATTTATTTCCAGTCGGAATGTCAGCCGGTGAAGGATTTGGCCTTTGAGCTCGGCACGAAAGTCAATTTTTCGGAAATGGCGGCAATTTACGGTTTTTCAGGAGAGACGCATTTGGCGCACATGGTCAGTGTTTTGACACAGGCTTCCGACATTCTTCACTCCCAGCTTCCGATTTATGAAGGGCCGGTTCCCGTCGTTGTTCCGGTCGGCGCCGATCAAGACCCTCACATCCGCCTGACGCGCGATATCGCTTCCAAAATGAATATGTTCCTCATCGAGCGCCGAGAAGATCAAACTTCGGGTCTCTCATATTGGAGCGTTCGCGGCAAAAACGCGCCGGAAGAAGCTTTAAAGGAAATCGATAAAAAAGTCCGCGGCGGATTCGGCGGCGCGGGCGTTCAAACAAAACTTTCGAAAGAGCACATCGATATTTTCGGCGGCATCAGTCAAAATGAATTAACGGAAATTGTCAAAAACGCGGAGCTTGCTCACGGCGGTTACGCATTTATCATGCCGGCGTCGACTTATCACCGCTTTATGAGCGGGCTGACGGGCGGCAAAATGTCCAGCAGCATTCCGGACAGCAACATCGCGCTTTCCGAGGACCCGAAATCGGCGTCCAAAAAAATTATGAAAGCTAAGACCGGCGGCCGCGAATCGGCGGAAGAGCAGCGGGAACTCGGCGGTGAATTTGACAAGTGCTCCGTTTATGAATTATATTTCTTCCATTTGGCGGATGATGATAACGAACTGCTTCAGATCCGGGCGGATTGTTCCGGCGGAAATATTTTGTGCGGCGAATGTAAAAAGAAAGCGGCCGGCAAAATGGAAGTCTTTTTGACAGACCTTCAAAAGAAACGGGAAGAAGCTTACAATAAATTGCCGCTTTTCGGTATTGATTATCGGCGCAAATCAGAGAAAATATAAAAGATGAATTCCATTCTAATAAACAAAATAATGATTTTCGGGCGTTTCGGCTCGTCCTCTGGTGTTTTGAAATGACGGATCACAATTTAACAAATAATGAAAAGAAAGTTCTTTTGGCTTTGAATGAGCTTGAGACGGCGGAATTAAAAGATATTGTTGAAGTCTCGGATTTAAACAGCGACGCGTCTTTGCAGGCCGCCTTTTTATTGGAAGAAAAAAGATTGGTAAAAGTCATTGAAGAGTCTTTTGAACTTTACGGCTTATCCGACGAAGGAAAACAATATGCGGAAGACGGTTTGCCCGAAAGGCAAATCATTGACAGCATTGAAGGCGCAACACCCCTTGACCAAATTCAGGAAGCCTTCTCTCCCCAGCTTTTCGGCATTGCGACCGGCTGGCTTCTGAAAAAGAAATGGGCAAAAATAGAAAACGGCGTTTTAATTCCGGTCGGAGACGCGCCGAAAGGGCATGATGAGAAAATTCTCAGCGACCTTTACGAAAACTCTTTGGAAAACAACACGTTCGATCCCGTTTTTGAACTGCCGGCCGAATTGGCTTCCGATAAAATCATTTCGGATTTAATTAAACGCAAGCTTTTGGAAAAAGAGGAATATACGGAACGCCAAATCCAGATTACCGCTTCCGGAAAATCTGTTGCGTCCAAAGTTACGATTACGGAAGAAATCGCTCAGATCACGCCGGAACTTTTGATAAACGGCGATTGGGAAAATAAGTACTTCCGCCCTTACAAAGTTCAAAAACCCGCGAGGCTGGTTTACGGCGCCAAAATTCATCCGTATCAGCGTTTGATAGACCGGATGCGCCAAATCTTCTTGGAAATGGGTTTCACGGAAATCAAAGGCGATATCGTCCAGTCTTCTTTTTGGAATTTCGATGCCCTTTTCCAGCCGCAGGACCATCCGGCCCGTGAAATGCAGGACACTTTCCATCTGGACACGCGCTCGGAATTGCCGGAAAAATATGCCGATAAAATTCGCTGCGTTCATGAAAATGGCGGAGATACGGGGTCTGTCGGCTGGGGCGGCCGATGGAGTCCGGAAATTTCCGAAACAAATGTTCTTCGAACGCATACGACTTCAGTTACCGTCAGATATTTGGCGGACAATCCGGCCGGGCCGGTGAAAGCTTTTTGTATTGACCGCGCTTACCGCCGCGAGACCATTGACCCGACGCACACGCCGGAATTTGAGCAACTGGAAGGCATTGTCATGGATAAAGATATGAGTTTTTCCAATCTCCTCGGTTGCCTGAGAGAGTTTTACAACCGGATGGGCTTTGAGGAAGTCCGTTTCCGCCCCGGTTATTTCCCGTACACGGAACCGAGTGTCGAGCCTGAAGTTTGGGTTGACGGTTTGGGCTGGGTTGAACTCGGCGGCGCCGGCGTTTTTAGAAAAGAAGTGACAACGCCGCTCGGAATCACTGAGCCCGTTTTGGCTTGGGGGCTCGGCGTCAGCCGCGTTGCTATGCTGAAACTCGGTTTAAAGGATTTAAGAGAACTTTATCAATCGGATATTGACTGGCTCAGGAAGAGTGAAATCGGAAAAGGAATTTAATTTCTTTCCGGTGATTTGAAATTGACCTGCCAAAAAAGATCCAAATCATAAAACGAATTTAATTTTTTTCCGATGATTTTGGATTGGCCGGTCAAAAAAGATCCAAATCATAAAAGAATTTAATTTTTTTCTGATGATTTTGGATTGACCGGCCAAAAAAGGTCAAATCATAAAACGAATTTAATTTCTTTCCGATGATTTTGGATTGATCGGTAAAAAAAATCAAAACATAAAACGAATTTAATTTTTTTCTGATGATTTTGGATTGACCGGCAAAAAAGATCAAACATAAAAAGAATTTAATTTTTTTCCGATGATTTGGATTGACAGACTCAGAAAAGAGTGAAATCGGAAAAGGAATTTATTTTTTTTCGGATTTTATTTTGTTTTTGCGGAGATCAATAATATTGTAAATCCCCCTTGATTATACGAAACCATTAAAATTTTGTAGCCGAGTTGTCATTTTATTATAAAATGTTTATATTCATGTTGGTTTAATTTTTTATCTTTACCGGTTTAAAATCACAATCTGTCGTATTCCGATATAAAAATCTAATCCTCGGGTTCTCAGGCTATCATTTTTCTGTTCAACTTTTTCTTTTTTTGTTTTATCTGAATATTATTCTAACACGGAATTATGTTGAAAAAAGATTTTCAAAACAATATATTATTCGTAAAAACTATCAAAAATTTTGTTACAATCGTCATTTGTTGTTTTCCGTCGTTTTTGAAATCAATCCTATTCTGAGTATTATAAAAAATTTAACCAAGGTCTGTAGGTATAATCTCAAGTTAATTTGATTTACTTTTTTTATTTTTTGAGATTCAAAGAAGATTCGACTCAAAAAAAAAGAGGGGGGTTAATGTATATACACATTTGACGAATAGGGTAGTGTGAAAAGGCACAAATTACTTTCTTGTGTTTTTTTACTCGTATGGTTCGTGACTGAGGAAATCGAAAAAAGGCAACCCTTCAAATAAAAGCCTTCAGTCGGGTTCATTAATTGAGCCGGATTGAGTCAATGGTATAACTTCCTCTTAAGTGTGTATATTTTTGAAGAAATGTGTGGTTTTAAAAGGAAACTTTCGTGTGTGTTGAAAACCTTTAAAACGTGTGTGTACAACCTTGAGGAATATTATTTGATTGCAAAATGTATGGTTGACTTCTAGATTTCCTGTTAATAAGATCGAAACGGAGAATCTAAAATGTTAGACTTGAAAAAAGAAGATATTGCAGCAATTCTTACAAGATATAATGTGGCCATGGAAAAAGCCGTGACCCCGGACGAAGCAGCAAAACAGCTTTTCCCGAAAGATGAACTCTTTAAAGCAGTGGCAGCCGCCATTTATGCTGGTGAGGAAGACGACGTTATTGCAGCCCTCGACGCCTGCATGAAAGCCGGCAAAGACCCGATCAAATTGATTGACGATGCTCTCCTTCCGGGAATGGCCGTTGTCTCCAAATTATATGACCAGGGTATCATTTTCCTCCCGAATGTCATGATGTCAGCAGACGCCATGCTCGAAGGTATCGACTACTGTAAAACAAAGACAAAAGAAGTTCCGAAAGCAAAAGGACTTGTCGTCTGCCACGTTGCAGAAGGCGATGTTCACGACATCGGCAAGACCATCGTCGCCGCTCTCCTCAGAGCAGACGGATTCGATGTCATTGACCTCGGCCGTGATGTCCCGGTTAACGAAGTTGTTGAAGCAGTCGTTAAGAACAAACCCCTCATGGTTACCGGAACAGCATTGATGACCACCACAATGTACGCTTTCAAAGAAGTCAACGACAAACTCGTTGAAAAAGGCATCAAGATTCCGTTCGCATGTGGCGGCGGTGCCGTGAACCAGGACTTCGTTGAAACCTACAGCCTTGGCGTGTACGGTGAAGACGCAGCAGTCGCCCCGAAATTCGCAAACTTCATTTTGAAGAACGGATCGGAAGTCTCAAAACTGAGAACTGAATTCCACACCCACTAAGGAGGCAGCAAAATGACAGTTACTAGATACACAAAGATGGCATATGCAAATGCAGACGAAATGATTTTCGGCAAAGCAAAATTCCCGGTCAAAGCCGGTTTAGGCCTTGAAATCGGTGCAGGACTCACAATTCCCGAATTAAACTATGCTCCGAGACCGCAGGCCGGTGTTTCGAAAGAAGCACTCGTTAAAGAATACGAAAGAATCACCAGAGACGCAATGGGAAGAATCGTCCAGATCGGTGCTCCTGCAGTCTGTTTGGAATCCGAACACGTTCAGCAGATGTCCAACAACCCCTCCTGGGGAGCAGCTGTTGCACACGCACAGAAGACCATCATGGAAGAATTCCACGACGAATACGGCGTGAAATGTGCTCTCAGACACACCATTGGTGACATCCGTGAAGACAGAGACTTCCTCGCACTCCGCGCCAAGCAGAACACCACCATGCTCGAAGCATTCGACCAGTGTGCCGCACAGGGCGCTGACCTCCTGTCCATTGAAACAATGGGCGGCAAGGAAGTTTTCGACTACGCCATCATCCGTGATGACACTGCCGGTATCCTCTTCGGTATCGGTGTCCTCGGTACAAGCGACATGGAATTCGTGTGGCAGAACATCGTCGACATCGCCAAGAAGAACAAAGTCGTTGCAGCCGGTGACACAGACTGTGCCCAGGCCAACACCGCAATGTTCATTGCAGGCGGTCTCCTCGACAAGAACCTCGCCCACACAACGGCCATCGTTGCCCGCTGTATTTCCGCCGCAAGAACCCTTGCAGCATACGAATCCGGCGCAACCGGTCCGGGTAAAGACTGCGGTTACGAAAACACCATCATCAAATCCATCGCCGGTATCCCGATCACTCAGGAAGGTAAGACCTCCACCTGTGCTCACTCCGACGTTATGGGTAACTTGACGATGCAGGTTTGTGACATGTGGTCCAACGAATCCGTCGAATACCACGGCGAATTCGGTGGTACAACCGTCCAGTGCTGGGTCGAATCCCTTGCATACGACTGTTCTTTGATGAACACTGCCATCAAGACAGGCAACGAGAAAATCCTCCGTGACCTCCTCACCCTCTCTGACAAATACAGAGACCCGCAGGGCTATGTGCTTGCATACGACAACGCATTCCGCGTCGGCGAAGCAATCGCAAAGAACGGAAACGACACCTACCTCCGCTCCAAGGCAGCCGCAGAAACCTGCTGCGCAATTTTGGACGAGGGTGTTAAGAGCGGCAAGCTCCTCCTCACCAAATTCGAACTCAATGCCCTTGACGCTGTGAAGAAAGACTTGGCAAAACTCCCCGCCGAGAAAGCCAAATTCGTCGACCAGTGCTTGGCAAAATACAATGCAGAAGTCCCGGTCTTCGAGTTCTCGAAGAACTACGTCCTTTAAGCATCAAATTAAAAAACAATTCGGCAAGAGTTTCCTCTCATTCTCTTGCCGTTTTTTTTTGGTTTTTTAAACCGCCAAACCCATTTTAAAAACATCGTTTATCCGTTGATTTTCTTTTTCTATTATTTCTGTCTCTACCCTTCCTTTCCTTCTCTCCCTGTCCTTTCCTTCTCTTCTTGTCCTTTCCTTCTCTCCCTGTCCTTTCCTTCTCTCCTGTCCTTTCCTTCTCTCCCTGTCCTTTCCTTCTCTTCTTTGTCCTTTCCTTCTCTTCTTTGTCCTTTCCTTCTTTTCTTTGTCCTTTCCTTCTCTTCTTGTCCTTTCTTTCTCTCCCTGTCCTTTCCTTCTTTCTCTCCTGTCCTTTCCCTCTTTCTGTCATTTTTCTTTCATTGTGTCGATTATAAAAATAGAGAGTGCCCCTTTTTAACGTCGATTGATGAATCCGCGGCTGGCAATCTACCGCATCTGATTTCAGAATGAAATCATCTCCTCATCTTTGTTTTTTTGAAATTCAATGGCTGAAAAATTTTTAAAGGAGTGATTGGTTTTTGCTTCAATCGTCCGGCCCATTTAGGACAGATGGGATTATTATTTTTAATCCAAAATTTAAATGAAAATGAGAGTTTTACTTTCTGATTTTAAATCTGCTTTAATTTTGAATCTATTCTGATTTTAAATCTGCTTTGATTTTGGATCTATTCTGATTTTAAATCTGCTTTGATTTTGGATCTGTTTTAATTTTGAATTTGTTCTGATTTTAAATCTGCTTTAATTTTGCATTTATTCTGATTTTAAATTTGTTTTAATTGAGGAAAACATTTTTATTGATATTGTTTTTCAGTTATTCGGGTTCGAATTTTATCATCACTTTGTTTTTTTCTGCGCGCCTTGTTTTTCTATAAGGCAATTGTCGATAAAAACTTCGTTTCTGAAAAATGCCTTTCGTTATTCGTTTACATTTTTAACGGCCTCTTCCGCTATCGGTCATTTTCAAAACCACTATCGTTCGGAACCATTTTTTAATTTCAATATACTGAAAGATTTATAATAGACTGCACACATTTACTTCTCGCTGAAAGGTATGGATTATCATATACGTGGGGAATTTTCTTTAAAAAAGAAAGAAAATGCGCCGATGCAATATGATTGCCATGCGGGCGGGAAACTTTTCCCTCTTGCGCGGTTGTTCTGTATCTGCTCAGCCGTGTGTGTTTAATTGTAGTTTAATTAATTGTAAAATAAATTGTAAATTCAAAGATTTTCATATATGTGTATGTTTTGAAAAATTTTGGAGGACTTCAACATATGTCTGAACAAGTGGTTAAAATTTCTGACTCTTGGGCAACACCGGGCGCGCTCGGTTTGACCGGATTCAGTTTGTCAACAATCGTTTTAGCGTTCCTTAATCTGGGATTAGCCGAAGATGCGGTGCCTCTCATCGCAATGTCTATTTTTGTCGGCGGTATCGCTCAATTCTGTGCCGGTTTAATGGCATTCAAAAAGGGAAGTACTTTTGATATGGTCGCTTTCTGCGGCTTTGGTTCATTCTGGCTCAGCTTTGCCTACATCCTTTTGACAGGAGCAGGCTCCATGGCCACCGGTCTTTACCTGATCGTATGGGCTCTCCTTGCCTTCGCATTGACACTCGGTGTCATTAAATTAAAGGCAAAAGCCTTAATCGGCGTTCTCGGTCTTTTGACAATTGTCCTTATCGTCTCCGGTCTTAACGCTATCATCGCTGCGGACCTTGCAATGATTGCAGGCGTTTTGTGTATCGTTTTGGGTCTTCTCGCCTTCTACACGGCAATGGCTATTGTCTTGAACGAAGTCGGTTTCAAACTCCCACTCTAAGCGCTCTGACAAACGTTTTTTTGAAGATAAAAGATTAAGATGCCACATCTTAATCTTGTTTTCATTTTCTCTTTTTTTTCATTTCCTTACTTCTTAATCCATTCTTTTCATTTTGTTCGTTTTATTTTCATTTTGGTTTTTTGCTCGTTTTGTTTTCATTTTGGTTTTTTGTTAA
>WRDC01000052.1 GCA_009783635.1 Methanimicrococcus sp.
CAGGACCTCCGCCGTGTAAAGGCGGTGTCATGACCGGCTAGACCACGAGCCCGGCTTGCTGAAAAAACGGAAACTTCGTATAAATAGATTTCTCAAATCCGTTCATACCGAATTTCAGTGATGAACAAAATGAATGAGGCAGAATTATATATGTATTTGTTCTCTTATTCGTTGTTATGCCCTCTCGCGAACGCGATGACACGAAGTCGGAATATGTCGACCAATACCTCGGCGAATACGCCAGCGTTTCCTCTATTGTCAAAGAGGCGTTGCCTTTTGAACTTGTCGCGGTGGTCGGCGGCATTATTTCAGGCGTCATTTTATCGGGAATGACCTCGGAATTGGAACTGATTCCGGGCCTTATCGTGATTATTCCCGGCGTGATGGGCCTTCGCGGCAATATTTCATCCACGCTCGGGTCCCGTTTGGGAAGCGCCATTCATATGGGTTTGATTACGAAAATCGATTTTAAAAACCGGGAGCTGACAAATAACATCATCGGCTCCATGATTCTAACCGTCATCATTTCCGTTTTCTTGGGTTTTTTGGGGCATTACGTGTCCGTTTTACTGGGATTCGGAAGCGCCGGGCTTTTGAAACTGATTCTGATTTCTCTGCTGTCCGGATTTTTCTCAGGCATTATCCTTTCATTCATTTCGGTTTTCTTAGCAATCGGGTCTTTCCGTTTCGGTTTTGACCCCGACAACGTTGTCACGCCCGCTATCGCGACAATCGGCGATATCATCTCAGTGATGATGATTTTCATATTCGCCAGGATGGTGCTGATGCTATGAGCTATTATACCATTCGCGGCCTCGTTAAAGGCGGTCTTCCGGTTCTGATCCTGACCTGCTTTATGGCAATTATTGTCGGTCTGCTCCTCGGTTATCAGGAGGACATTCTCATCGAATACCCGACACTTTTGATTCTTATTCCGGTTTTGCTTAAAATCGGCGGCGATACCGGCAGTATGCTCGGCTCCCGCCTGTCCTCCGCCTTCCACCTCGGTTTGAGCAGCAGCATCCGCCATAACCCCGTTGTCCGCAACAGCGTGACGGCCGCAATCATCGTCGCCGTCGTCTCCTCCGTTTTCGTCAGCGTTGCCGTCTACGGCATCAATATGGTCCTCGGATACGGGACGTCGTTCGGACTGATTTTCGGCATCAGTTTCATTGTCGTCATTTTAGACATCCTGATTGTTTATACAGTGGCGGTCGGTCTCTCTTCCCTGTCGCGTAAAACGGGACTGGACCCCGATGACATCATTATTCCGGTCGTCGCCAGCACGGGCGACATGGTCGGCGTCATCGGTATCATGATCGCAATCGTTGTTTTCGGCCTCGCCGTTCTTTAAGTTTATAACATGATTCAAATTCAATTCACGTTCAAATTCAATTCACGTTCAAATTCAATTGAATAAAGAAATAAGAAAAAGAAAGAAAAGACTTAGCCCGTCACGAAACGGAAATTTATGAAAACAGAAAAAAAGGTTGGTTCGCTGATATATGGTTAAAAATCGTTATAAGTATACGCCGCGCAATTTGAAGGAGTTGCTCGTCGAAATGAAAGACACATCGGAACTGATGGTCGATTTGGCTTACTCGGCCATGATTTATGATGACGAAGACATTGCCGAAGAGGTCATGCATCTGGAAGAAAACATGGATATGCTCGACTATCAAATAAAAATGGGCGCCATTTTAAGTACGCGGCGCATCGAAGAAGCCGAGCAGCTCTTGGGCGTTTTGGAAGTGGCCGCGGCGTCCGAGTACAT
The DNA here is from genome assembly GCA_009783635.1 of Methanimicrococcus sp. GTDB lineage: Archaea > Halobacteriota > Methanosarcinia > Methanosarcinales > Methanosarcinaceae > Methanimicrococcus. The sequence goes on from WRDC01000052.1 coordinate 1,775, forward strand.
TGCCAATGCCGCGATGGAAATTTCAAAGCGCGTTCTGATGGGCATTTCCATGCCGGACCGGCTGAAAGTCGCTCTCCGGAACGCGAATGAAACAATCGTCAAAGTCCGCCTCAACGAGGAATCGGAGATGGTCGGCCAAAAGCTCGGCGATATGGAGCTGGATGTGGAAACCGGTATGTGGCTCATTGCCATACGCCGCAACGCCGAATGGATTTATGCGCCGCACAGTGAGACGCGCCTGTGTTTGGGGGATGTCCTCATCGCCCGCGGCCATGACGAAGGGGTACCGATTTTCTTCAAGAAAGCGACAAACAAAGTTTACACGCCCCGCAAAGTCATCGACTACAACGAACCGGCCGAATTCGACCGCTCCGTCGATCTCATTGTCGAAATGAAGAATATGTGCGAGCTTTCCGTCGGCTTGGCTTACTCTGCGATTTTGTTCAACAACAAAGACATCGCGCATGAGGTCCAGGTCATCGAACAACATTTGGACGAAATGAAATATGAAGTGCAGGATTTGGTTTTGGAAGCGGCCGCGTCGGCTGTCGAGGACGAAAACTTAGCGGACTACAAAGGTCTTCTCCTCTTCTCCAGCGCGTCCGAAAGAATTTCAAACGCCGCTTCGGATATTGCCGACCCGGTCATTCGCGGCATCGGCGTTCATCCGATTATTGCCATGGCTGTTCGCGAATCCGATGAGGTGATCATCAAAATCGAAGTTGCCGACTGTTCGCCGATTATCGGAAAAACGCTTAAGGAACTTCGCCTTGAAACCGAAACCGGCATTCATGTTTTGGCCATCAAAAGAGAAAACCGCTGGGTTTATTCCGTCAGCGGCAAAATCAGAATCCATGAAAACGACGTCTTAATCGCCCGCGGTTCGCGCTCCGGCGAAGAAGCGCTCATTGAAATGTGTTCCTGTCCGGTGAATTTGTAAAACCGGACACCCGCCATTTTTCAATCCCGACAGCACTTTTATATAACAGCAAAGCTCTTTTCAGTTTTATATCAATTAAAAACCGTGTATGTAAATCGGTGTATGTAAATCGGTGTATGTAAATCGGTGTATGTAAATCGGTGTATGTCAATTCGGTGTATGTCAATTCGGTGTATGAAACCGGCGTTTGCCGGTTCAAAAAGTGAGCATGATTTTTAAGGTGGCGGCTGATGGATAATTTGATGTCATTTTTTATTTTCGCATTTATTGCCATCTTTGTTATCGTCAACCCGCTCAGCGGCCTGTTTACTTTTATGTCCATGACGAGCGGCTACTCTAAAAAGTCTAAAAATGCCTATGCAAAAAAGTCTATCTTTTTGGCGGCCTGTCTGTCTATCTTTTTTGCCGTTGCCGGCTCTTTTATTCTCCAGCTGTTCAATATCAGCATTGACGCTCTTCGAATTGCCGGCGGCCTGATTTTGATTTCCGTCGGTTTTAACATGATGACGGCCAAAGTAAACCCGGTCGTCTCTCAAACCGAAATCGTTGAATCGACCGACAAGGATTTTTGGATATTCCCGATTGCAATCCCGCTGCTTTGCGGCCCGGGCACTATTTCAACCGTCACCGTTTTATCGGGAACCGCCACGGCAGTAGCGGACATTGCCGTTATTCTCGTTGCGATCGCCTCCGTTTACATCATCTCTTACATCATGTTCCGTTCATCGGAAATCATCAGCCGTTATATCAGCTATACGGGCATGCTTGTCATTACGCGCTTGCTGGGCTTGCTTTTGACAGCGATTGCCGTCGGTATGGTGATGGCCGGCCTTCACAATTATTTGCTTGAACTGCTTCAAGCTTTCTTTACGCCGATTATCAATACGGCTGTTTGAATATTGTAAAAAAGAAACGCTTTGACGGTTTGAATATTGTAAAAAAGAAACGCTTTGACGGTTTGAATATTGTAAAAAAGAAACGCTTTGACGGTTTGAATATTATGAAAAAAGAAACGCTCTCCATTATGGTTTGCCCCGTCTGCCGAGGGACGCTTGCCGCAAAAGCCGAAGAGGAAACCGTCTCTGAAATCATTTCCGGGAATCTTTATTGTCCGGTCTGTGATATTTATTATCCGGTTGAAAACAAAATCGTCAATATGCTGCCGCCGGAACTTCGGGATGAATTCTGACATTTTTCAGAGGGTTCGGCATTTCTTTTTCACAATTTTTCCGTTTCTTTTCAAAAGTATGATGAATAATTTTATTAACTCATAAAGTTATTATAATAATGGTCATCTTAACAATTCAGCAATTTTGATTGATTTATTGTTGTTTGTACTTTATTGCTCACATTCGTCTTTCGCATACTCATTTCACACATACCGTTTCACACATATCGTTTCACATATATCGTTTCAGAGGGATTTAATGAAAGAAGTTCTTCAAGACATTTACATCGGCCGCACGTCTTTAGATTCGATCGAGTTCAAATATGACGCCACGGAAGTACCGCTTTATAAAGGCGAAGACCGCGAGTTCCAAATATTTATCAAAAACTTCGCGTCCCCGACACATATCACATTCTTGCCCGATGACGATATTCGTGATTATCTCATTTTGGTTCCGAGCAAGCACCGCATTCAAAACAACGAATATGTCAAAATCGTTATCCGTGTCCCTTATAATGCAAAACCCTCCGCCGAAGGTATGTTCTACGTGATTACGGGCTACGGCGCTCAAAAGAAAGGCTTTAAATTATCCGTCGGCTCCGACGTTACCCGAAGCTCAACGCTTTCGGCTTCCGGCGACTTCTCCGGTCTTCGCTCAACCACGAATCCCGCCGGCGATGTTTACAAATCGGAAGGGCCGATCTCAACCACCGATTCCGAAAGGGCACAGCTTGTTTATGATGACGACGATGACACGGAAAAGAAAAAGCCCGCGTTCGGCATTAAAAGCGGCTGGGAGTCCAAAGCCGGCAAATCCGGCGCTCGGCGCTCGTCTTCCAAATCCGATCAATACGACACCGGCCAAAATGGATGGACCCTTCCGGTCATTGAAAAAGTGACGGTTTTCGTCTCCCTCGTTCTGATCGTCTTATTGCTGGCGCTGTTTGTCTTCATTCAATTTGCTGATCTGGATTCCATATTCCCGTTCGACCAAACCTTCCTGTTGGTACTGATCGCTCTCGGTTTTATTATTTTCCTTGTTCTGGTTCTGTCGCTGTTTTTAAGACGTTCGGATAAGTGAAACACGGTTTGTTTGAGATTTTTCCGCCGCCCGATACTAAAAAAAAGTCGGGCGGACAATTTCTTTTTGTTCTTCTCTTTTGTTCTTTTTTTTAATCCCCGTTGTTCTTTTTGCTTTTCCCTTTTGTTCTTTTTGTTCTTCTCTTTTGTTCTTTTTGTTAATCCCCGTTGTTCTTTTTGCTTTTCCTTTTTGTTTTTTTCTTTTCCCGTTTTTTGTTTATCTCTTTTTTTCGTTCAAAGATATGTTTGGAAATATCGGGGGAAAGCCGTTTTCTTTTTATCCTTTCCCTTACTTCTTAATTTCTAAAGGTTTGTTTTTCAATCTTTTGGAATTTTTTGGCCGGTTCCGCATTCATATCTGCGGTATCTCGGGTTGGTTTTATGTCCGATACAGTATCCGCAGAGTCTTCAACAGCGACAATCAATACGTCCTCCCGTAAAAGTCCCTCACAGCTGACGCCTTCTCAAAAAAGGTTGGTCCTTGTCGGCATTTCTTTGGCGTCTTTTATGACGCCGTTTGGCATGTCCATGCTGAATCTGTCTCTGCCCGAAATCGGCGCCGAATTCGGTGTCAGCGCTTACGCTCTGGGCTGGGTGTCAACGGCCTGCCTCTTCTCCTCGGTTATTTTCTTGGTGCCGATGGCGCGCATTTCCGACTTGGTCGGCCGGAAAAAAATATTTTTGCTCGGTATGCTCATTGCAACAGTCGGCGCCGTATTGGAACCGTTTTCCCCTTCCTTTTGGATCCTCATCCTGCTGCGCATCTCTGACGGGTTGGCAATGGCTTGCGTTTTCAGCACATCTCTGCCGATCCTCAGTTCCATTTATCCGCCTTCTCAAAGAGGGTCTGTCTTCGGTATCAATGTCGCCGTCGTTTATCTCGGCTCATCGATGGGACCGGTCATCGGCGGCATCATGACAGCCAATTTCGGCTGGCGAAGTATCTTTATTCTTCTTGTTCCGCTGGCTATTCTCGGAACGCTGATGGTTTACAAATATTTGAAAATGGAAGTCATTGAGGGCAAAGGAGAAATTTTCGACTACAAAGGCGCTCTTTTATACATGATCACGCTTTTTTTCTTGCTGCTGGGGCTCAGCAATCTGCCGGCCACATGGGCTTTCGGCAGTCTGGCTCTCGGATTGCTCATTCTTCCGGTTTTTATTTATTACGTCAAGAATCAGGAATTTCCGGTGATGCGGATACGCCTGTTCCTCACGAATAAGCACTTCGCCCGTTCCAATTTTGCCGCCTTTTTGAATTATGCCGGTACCTACTCCGTCGCCTTTTTCCTCAGTCTGTACCTGCAGCGCGTTCTGTATTTGCCGGCCGACACAGCCGGATTGATCCTTTTGGCGCAGCCGGTTCTCCAAGCGGTCTTTTCACCGTTTATCGGCAGACTTTCCGACAAGATGGACAGCCGCTATTTATCCACTTTCGGAATGCTGCTGCTGGCCGCCGGTTTATTCCTCCTGTCGACGATGACAGCGGAGACGCCGCTGATTTATCTGATTTTTTATGAGGTTTTGCTCGGCATCGGCTTTGCTTTCTTTGCGTCCCCCAATACATCTACGATTATGAATTGCGTCGGGCGGAAAGATTACAGCAGCGCCAGCGCCTCGCTGTCCGTGATGCGGCAATCTGGAATGGTTTTATCCATGGCGATTGCGATGTGCGCGATTTCCGTTTTCCTCGGAAGCACGGAAATGCTGAACTCGGATACCGTTTTGAACTTTATGGCGGCGATACGCACAACCTTTTACATCGGGACCTGTCTCTGTCTTGCCGGTGCCGTTTTATCTTATCTGAGAGGGCCGACGACGCGCAAAGACGAAGATTGTGAAATCTTATAAAATCTTATAAATACAAAAACCCCGTTTTGTCAAAGCATGATTCAACACATTGTTTTGTGGAAATTAAAAGCGGAAGCTGAAGGCAAAACCGCCGGCGAAAACGCCGTCCTCATAAAAGAGAAATTGGAAAGTCTTTACGGCAAGATCCCCGAAATCAAAAGCATCCGCGTGGAAATGAACGCGTTGAAAATCGAAGGCAACTCCGATGTCGTTTTGATTGCCGAATTTGAGTCAAAAGACACGATGTACGCTTATCAGAAAAATCCGCTTCACGAAGAGGTTGCCGCATTTGTCAAAAAGGTCAACGAAGGAAGGGCGGCCATTGATCTTGAATATTAATTTTTATCATGTAAGACTTATCGAATAAGGGTGACTTTATGACAGAGAATCAGAAAGATGCCGGCAAAAATGACGCCGGAAAGGAAGCCGTCCTGCCTCCTAAGTCGGAGTTCAGCGAATGGTTCAATTCGATTATCGATATCGCGCAGATTATGGATGTCCGTTATCCCGTCAAAGGTCTTTACGTTTGGTATCCTTTCGGTTTCGGTATTCGAAAGCGTGTTTACAATATCATCCGCGATGTGATGGACAACTCGGGACACGAAGAAACGCTTTTCCCGCTGCTGATCCCAGAAACAGAATTCATGAAGGAAGCCGACCACATCAAAGGTTTTGAAGACGAAGTCTTTTGGGTCACGCACGGCGGCGTCACGCCTTTGGATATCCGGCTGGCCCTGCGCCCGACCAGTGAAACGGCCATCTATCCGATGTATAAGCTCTGGGTCCGCTCCCACGCGGATCTGCCGCTGAAATTGTATCAGGTGGTCAACACGTTCCGCCATGAAACGAAACACACCCGCCCGCTGATCCGCTTGCGCGAAATCACTTCTTTTAAGGAAGCGCATACCGTTCACGCCACGTGGGAGGATGCTGAAAATCAGGTGGATGAAGCCGTCGGCTTGTACGCGGATATTTACCGCCGTCTTTCCGTTCCGTTTCTCATTTCAAAACGCCCCGACTGGGACAAATTCCCCGGCGGCGACTATACGATTGCGCTTGATACGATCATGCCCGACGGCAAGACACTTCAAATCGGCACCGCTCACCACTTAGGAACGAACTTTGCGAAAACCTATGACATCATGTATGAAAATGCCGACGGTGCGCAGGAATACGCTAACCAGACCTGTTACGGCATTTCCGAAAGGTCGATTGCCGCCGTTATTTCCGTTCACGGCGATGACAAAGGATTGGTTTTGCCGCCGTCGGTCGCGCCGGTCCAAATCGTCGTCATTCCCGTTTTATTCAAAGACACAACAAAAGCCGTCATGGACGCCTGTGAAAATGTCGTGTCCGCTTTAAAAGAGCGAGGCCTCCGCGTTGAAATGGACGCAAGCGACTTGCGCCCCGGCGCGAAATATTATAAATGGGAATTGAAAGGCAGTTGCCTGCGCATTGAAATCGGCCCGAGGGATTTGGAAAAGAATTCCGCCGTTTTGGTCCGCCGCGACAAAGGCGAGAAACAATTCGTTTCGCTCAACGGCATCGGAGAAACCGTTTTGTCCGAATTAAAGAAAATGGGCGACGACCTCTACGGCAAAGCTGAAGAAAAGATGAAAGCCATGATCACGCCCTGTGAAACGCCGGAAGAAGTGGCGGCTGTCATCGGAAGCGGAAAAGGCGTTGCCGAAATTTCATGGTGCGGCCGCGATGCGTGCGGCATGAAAATTGAAGAAGAGACGAATGCCGGCATTCTCGGAACGCCGTACGCGGAAACGGCCGTCAGGTCCGGCAAGTGTCCGGTCTGCGGTCAGGAATCCGAACAAAAAATTTACATCGCCAAGATGTACTGAGCTGCCGGCAGCTTTTCAGGTTTATTGATTCATTGATTCTTGAGGGGATATTTTGAAAAATTCAATAAAATTATTGATCTTCTTCGGCTTGATTTTGGCGGTCGCGCTGTCAGGCTGTCTCGGCGGCGATAGCGGCGCCGGCGGCAATACAACAGATGACGGCAATGCAGAAGACACAGGCGCGTCCCATTTCTACAAAAATGTGACGTTGTCCGATGACAATATGGTTTTGAACTTTGAATTCACAACAACTCCGTCCACAGGCTACGGCTGGACTGTGAGGCAAATCTGGACTGTGGCGGAAAGCCGGGTTGTGGCGGAAAGCCGGACGGGCATTTTGAATGAAGTGGCAACCGGTACCACAACGCCCAATCTTCCCGGCGCGTCCGGCGTTCAGATTTGGTCTTTTGAAGGAAACCAAGCAGGCGTTGTCATGTTGAACTTCATTTATTCCGGAGGTTTTGAGGATGACACCGCCGTTGAAAATCTGACTTATGTGATTGAAGTCAGAGACGACAAGTCTATGGTCATTCGTTCCGTGTCTTCTCCTAAAGAAAACCTCCTTCCGCTTCACAAAGACACCACTTTTGAAAACAACGGCGCTGTTTTGAAAATGGCGTTCGGCTCCAATCCGACCACGGGATATGACTGGACTGTCAGCGCCGCGCCCGCGGGCGTCTTGAACATGACAAAAAATGATTTCAACGCATCGGAGACCGGTTTGGCCGGCGCTTCCGGAACGCGCGCATTTGAATTCGAAGGACTGAAAGCCGGGTCCGCAAACATAACATTCAGATATCTGAGAACGTTTGAAGCCGGCAGCACCGTTGAAACGGCTGTTTACGGCGTTAACGTCTTTGAAAATAAGACCATTGAAATTGTCAGCGTCAGCTACGATACGTTATATTTGGCCTGATCCGGCAATAATTAAACACTGTTTAAACACTGTTCAATAAAATTAAATAAAGCATAAAGCGGATTTTTGATCCGCTTTTTTTCTATTTTAAATTGGTTTTTTAAAATTGATTTCATGCCGTTCCTCGGCGAAATACCGGCATGGGTTTCATAATCATAATTTAATGTTCGTCTCAAATTGTTCGTTTCAAACTGTTTGTCTCAAACTGTTCGTCCCAAACTGTTCGTCCCAAACTGTTCGTCTCAAACTGTTCGTCTCAAACTGTTCGTCTCAAACCGTTCAGTCTCAAACTGTTCGTCTCAAACTGTTCGTCTCAAACTGTTCGTCTCAGAACGTGTTCAATTCTCCTTTTGACACCATTTCCGTGATCTTTTTGGTGTTGCCGAGCCATTCGTCAGCGATTCCCTCCGCTTCTTTTCTCATGGAATCGAATTTAGCACCGTCTTTGACACTGATTTGAACGCTGGCCACAAGCGGCTGGTCGATCGGCTGGCCGATTTGGGACAGAAGTTTCACATAAACGTCGTCAATGCCGTCGATTTCAGCGGCGATCCGGCGGGCGATTTGCGTTGACATGAGATTGTAAATTTTACCGATATGGTTGATCGGGTTTTTGCCGCTTGTCGCTTCCATGCTCATCGGGCGGTTGGGCGTAATCAA
>WRDC01000053.1 GCA_009783635.1 Methanimicrococcus sp.
CTGGCGCACCCCGAATGCCGGCCCGAAGTTTTAAAGTCGGCCGACGGCATTTTCAGCACGGCCGGCATTATTAAATACGCGGCGGCTTCCGGCCAAAAAGAATTTTTAATCGGCACTGAGCGGGAAATGATTCACAAACTTCAAAAAGACAGCCCGGAAAAATCTTTTTATCCGGTGTCCGAATACGCTTACTGCGCCAACATGAAAATGGCGACGTTGCCTTCGATTTTGAGGGCGCTTGAAACGGAGACGGTTGTCGTCACTGTTCCCGAAGAGGTCCGCATCAGAGCGAAAAAATCTCTTGACAGAATGCTGGCTGCCGTTCCGAAATAAATATGACCGATAAACAGACATTACCATATACGGATGAAAAAGAATGAATCTCCTTCAAAAGATTTCGGTTTATTTTGAATTTATGAGATACAAAAACTGCATGATGGCAGGCGCGTCTTCCGTTATCGGTACTTTAATTGCGGCTTCCATTCTCACTTATCCGATGGGCGGTGATTTATTTTTTAATGTTTCTCGTCTGTGCTACATCTTTTCGATGGTTTTTTTAGCGACGGGCGCCGGCAATATGCTGAATGATTATTATGACATCGGCATCGACCGCGTCAATAAGCCCAACCGGCCGCTTCCTTCAGGAAGGATTAAAATGAAAACGGCCGTTTACTTGACAATCATCTGCTTTGCCGCCGCGTTTTTAATCGCTTTTCTGATCCATCCGGTTTCTGGTATTATCGGATTCATTAATATTTTCATTTTGATTTGGTATGCTAAGACATTGAAAAGAACAATTCTCATCGGCAATCTGTCGATTGCTTATCTGACCGGCTCGACTTTCCTGTTCGGTGCCTCTTTCTTCGGTACCGATGGGATCATTGTCATGCTGCCGCTGGCGCTTTTGGCATTTTTGGCAACGGCCGCCCGCGAAATTGTCAAAGACATCGAAGACATTAAAGGGGACGCCGAAGACGGCGCGGTGACGTTTCCAATCAAATACGGAGAAAAACCGGCCGCTTATCTGGCGGCAGCGTTTGGTTTTCTGGCAGTCATTCTCAGCCCGCTGCCTTATTTCATGGATATTATGACAAAAACGTATTTCATTGTCCTCATTTTTGGCATTTTCGCTTTCCTCTATGCGATTTATGCTTTGCTGGGAAAGAAAAACTATGCCGGATCATCCAAATTTTTCAAAATCGCAATGTTTGCGGCGCTGGCGGCATTTGTCGCAGGCCTCTTTTAAAAAAAATATCCGTCAAAAGTTTTTGAATTTGTCATGATAGCCCGTCGGTTGATTAATTTTATCAAAACCTTTTTTTAACCCATCCGTTATATTATGGCTTTAATTCTGACGTCATGATTTTGGTTCGTTTACCTTTCATGATCTTGATGACTTTGATGACTTTCATGACTTTGATTTGACTTTGATTTGACTTTCAGATTTTTGTAAAATAAACAATCGGAGTTTTCTATGACAAAAGAGTATATGCTTGGAAACGTCGCCATTGCCCGCGGCGTTATGGAATCCGGTGCCGGCATGGTTTCAGGCTATCCGGGAACGCCGTCTTCCGAAATAATAGATAATTTAAGGGCGCAAAAAGACCTCGGCTTTTACGTGGAATGGTCGGTCAACGAAAAGGTTGCCGTTGAAGTGGCCATCGGCGCCGCCTTTGCGGGCATCCGCGCGTTTGTGACCATGAAACACGTTGGCCTGAATGTCGCCGCCGACCCGCTCATGACAGTCAGTTACGCCGGCACAAAAGGCGGATTGATTATTCTGGCCGCCGACGACCCGTCTTTACATTCCTCTCAAAACGAGCAGGATACCCGCCGTTACGCGCAGTTTGCTCAAATTCCATGCTTTGACCCGGCAACGATTCAGGATGCTAAGGATGTCGTTTCGTTCGCGTTTGATTTTTCCGAACGGTTTGAAACGCCCGTCATTATCCGGTCAACGACCCGCATCAGTCACGGCAAATCCAGCGTTGAGCTTGGTGAGCTGAAACCGAGTACAAATGTCGCCGATTTCCAAAAAGACCCGAGCCGTATGGTGATGATGCCGAACTTCGCGCGCGGCCGTCACGGCGTCATTCTCGGAAAACAAAAAGAAATGATGGAAGCGCTTGAAGAATCGTCATGGAACGTTTTGGAAAAATGTGAAGGCTCCCGCATCGGTATTATCTCATCGGGCATCGCTTCCGTTTACGCGAAAGAAGCCCTCCACGCGCTCGGCATTAAAGCCTCTTTCCTTAAAATTACTGCTTATCCGATGCCGGATAATTTAATTATCGAGATGTTGAATCACTGTGACAAAATTTTGGTCATCGAAGAATTGGAACCAATCGTAGAAGACCACGTTCGAATTTTGGCTCAGCAGAATCAATCGGCGACCGTCATCATCGGCAAAAATCCGGTCCCCCGCGTCTTTGAACTGAACTTTGAAATCTGCCGCCGTGTCATGATCGATGTTTTAAAAGACCACTGTGTCGTCTCCGCGGTCGAAAAGGCAGCGCCTCCAAAGCCGCTCCCGCCGGAAATCACAGACATTGTCCTCCCGCCGCGGCCGCCGGCGCTTTGTGTCGGCTGTTCCCACCGCTCCGCTTTTCAAGTGATTAAAGAAGTGTTCGGGAAAAACGCCATTTTCCCAAGCGATATCGGCTGTTATACGCTCGGTATCCACAGCGGTGTTGTTGACACAACGATTTGTATGGGCGCCAGCATCAGTATGGCGTCAGGCATTACGCATTCCGGCGAGAAGAAAGCCGTCTGCTGTACCATCGGCGACTCGACTTTCCTTCATACCGGCGTCAATTCACTCATGAATGCCGTTTACAATAATTCCAAAATGACGGTGGCCATTCTTGATAACCGCATCACGGCGATGACCGGCCACCAGCCGAACCCGAACACGGGGCAAACGGCGGTCGGCGTCGAGTCGATTCCGGTTTCTTTGGCGGATGTCTGCGCCGCTCTCGGCGCTTCGTTCATCCGCGTGGTTGACGCTTACGATTATGAAGCTTTGAAAACCGCTTTCCGCGATGCTAAAAACTTTGACGGCGTTTCCGTTGTCATTGTCCAACAGGCTTGCGCGATTGTCGCCCGGAAATTGGGCGTTAAGAATAACCCGTATGCCGTTATCACCAAAAATTGTAAAGGCTGCCGCAAATGCATTAACTTCGGCTGCCCCGCAACGGAATTCAATAAGGAGACGGCCGTTTCGTTTATCAATTCCCAGTGTATCGGCTGTGGGGTCTGTGCTCAAATATGTCCGTTTGACGCCATTGCGGAGGTGAAAAAATGAGTCTGATTCCTATGGATAAAGACGGTTTTGGCGCTGTTCCGAATTCCGGCAAGACCGATGTGAAATACGATGTCGTTATCTGCGGCGTCGGCGGCCAGGGCGCGATTTTGGCGTCCGATATTCTCGGGCGGGCGGCCGTTGCCGAAGGCCGCGCCATTCAGGCGGCAGAAACGCACGGCATGGCTCAGCGCGGCGGTTCCGTTGAAAATCATGTGCGCATCGGCAGCGCTTACGGCTCCCTCATTCCGCCCGGAAGCGCCGACCTTATGATTGCTCTTGAACCCGTTGAAGCCGTCCGCTACGCCCGTCTTATGAAAGAAGGCGGCGTTATCATCGTCAACACCGAACCCGTTTATCCGTTCACCGTCACAACCGGAAAAGCCGAATATCCCGGCCTTTCTCAAATGCTTGAGGCGCTTTCCAAAGTCTTTGACGTTCAAGCCTTCAACGCAACGGACGTTGCCGCTCAGACCGGCAACCGCCAAGCGACAAACGTGGTCATGATCGGCGCCGCTTCACATTATATTCCGCTGCAAAAGCAGACTTTTATCGATTGTATCCGGGTCTTGGTACCTCCAGAATTCTTGGATATCAATCTGGCAGCCTTTGAAGCGGGCCTCAAAAGCATTCGGAAATGAATGCTTTTGTTTCTTTTTTTTCAGAAAACAATAAATTTGTGTTTGAATCCTTCATCTTCGTTTTTATCCTTTATTTTGCGGTTTTTGTCCCTCATCTTGCCGTTTTTATCCTTTATTTTTGGGGTTTTGTCCCTCATCTTGCCGTTTTTATCCTTTATTTTTGGGGTTTTGTCCCTCATCTTGCCGTTTTTATCCTTCAACGTTCCGTTTTTCACTCATTTTCACATAAAGTCCGAGAGGGATGTTTTCTTGATCTTTTGATTTTCAAACGTATCCCGTATCTCTTTTTCCAGCAACTCTATTCTTTCCCGCGTATATGTTGACACGCCGTATTTGACCGCGACTTCTTTGGAGACTTCGACATATTTCCGGACGGCGCCTTCATGGACGGTCAAAACAATGTTGCCGCCGTTGCATTTCGGGCATGTGCCGGAAAGCGGCGGCCGCCGGTATTTCGCATCACATTTGATACATCGGAAAGTTTGTTTTGAAAAAGCGCGCAGGTTGCCCATAATGTCGGGCAGGAAGTGTGTTCTTAAAACCAGTTCCGCAACATCCGTTTCATCAACGGCGCGGATTTTTTCAGCCAGCCGGAGCTGCGCCTCCATTTTTTCCGTCATCGTCTCAAGCGTTTTGTAGGCCGAGAAATCCGGACCTTTTGCGATATTTTCCGTGTCGTGCGTAAACATGAAATTTTCATACTGATTGGGCGTTTTCAGGCGGGAGCTGACCAAATCCATGATTTCCGAAATCTCCACCGGATTTCTGTATTCTTCCGTTGCCAAATAAAACGCGTGCGGATAGTGAGCGCACATGTCGATGTTATGCGCTTCTTTATCGATTTCGTTCGGATCGATCCGGGTTGTTAAAACAAGCGTGGCATCCATCTGCCCGCCGCGTTTGTCCGGCAGGTACTCGCGTGAAAAGTTCAGCATACAGTCCAAAAGCAGCATCACGCAGTCCTCGTCACCGTCACAGTTGCGGCGTTTGGAAGCATGGAAATACGGATGCGCATAGCCGACAGACGCTTTGGTATAACCGATCAGGCGGCCTAAAACGCCCGCGGACGTATGCGGCGCAAGGCCGATGACCATCACGCCGATCAAATCTTTTCGGGTTTTGCAGTTGTAATACGGCTCTGAACCGTAATAGCGGACGAGCAGATCATCCACATACCGCGTTGTTTTCAACAAATAATCCATGCAGTCTTCCGAAACGACAAGATCCTGAACGAACAGGCAAACCGTCTGGTCATCGCTGACCAAATCTTTACCGTGAATGTCTTTTCGGTAGCCCAGGTCTCTTAAATCTTTCGCCGTAACGCCGAGCTCATCGGCGCGGATGTGCGTCAGCGGAATGTCGGACATATCGTAGCGGACCGTTCCGTCTTTGAAAATATAAACCTCATGAAGCGCTCTCAGAATCCCTTTTTCCAACGGCTCGGGCGTCTTTGATCGGCTCATCAGTTCTTTGACGCCTTTAATCAAATCGAAATTGTCGCGAACGCCGAGTCTTTCAATGGCTTCTTTATAGACTGAGCGGAATTCTATTGCTTTTTTGCGGCCGCCAACCGTCTCTTTTTCACATTTCGGACAGACCGAGTCCGGCGTTTCAATACCGCAGCGCGGGCAAAACAGCCGCTCCTGCGTGTATTCGCCGCAGCCGCAGCGCCATTTATGCGTTTCCCGCCCGCAGCGGGGACAGACGCGCATACCGATTTTAATCTCAAATTTGCCGGTGACGGCGTTCATATCTTCGCGGTATTCCGAAGCGTCAATGAGATTTCGTGTTTTTCCGCCGTGTTCACCGATCGGGAACAGGACCTGCGCGGCCGGCGACATTTTTCGCATCGCCGATTTTTCGGGGCGTCCCATACGGGCACCGATTCGCGACGGCGCTCTGGGTTTCACCGTCATGCCCGATACTTGACAAACAGCTTGAACGGTCATTTCAACGCTTTCGGCTTTCAAAGTTTTCAAATCCCAAGACTTTTGGATCCGGCCGCCTTCTTCGGTCAGGCCGAAAGATTTCAAAACATGACGGTACGGAGTGATTAAAATTGATTTTTCACCGCTCGGGTCCGTTCGGACAATATGGCGCAGAAGAATGTTTTCAAAGAGCGTTTTCATTCCGGTTTCAACGGCTTTGCCGCAGGGCAGCGCCAAATATTCCTTTTCGGGAGGATTTTGTTTTTCTTCCTCATCCGCCGCCGGGTTTTCGGTATCGGTGTATTTTAAAATCCGGCCGTTTCCGGCAATGAAGTCCGCCAGATTTTCGAAATCCTCAATGTACAAATCATGCCAAAGATAGTTGTAATCGGGATGAAGCGGGATGCCGTGTGAAGCGTACAAAAGAGCTTCGTCTTCCGAAATATGTTTTAATTTATCAGGCGCCGCCGGGTCTGCAAATTTTGAAAAGTCGGCGCTTGCTTTTTCTTTGACGCCGGCATACCCTTTCTCATAATCGTAAATCCACCATTCAAAACAGTAAGGCGACGGCATCAGAATGTGGTTGTTTTCCAAAAAATCGCCGTAATTGAACAAAATTTCGCCGATATCGATAATGAATTCAATGTCGCTTTTAATTTTCAGAGCGGTTTTTTCATCGTCGGCGCGAAGGACGTCGCCGTTTTTCAAACGGACGGTCGGGCCTTCAATCGAATCGACAGACGCCATTCCCGCCGCTTTACCGGGGCGTTCGACTTTTAATTGCGTCCCGTTTGTAATGAAATCGTCCAAAATGTACATCGTCGCCGGATTGATTCCGGCGGCGGCAAAAGATGTTGTTCGGGACCGGCCGTACCTGAGACGAAAACCGCCTTCCCGGGACGGGTGTGAAAAAAGAGGCCGCCCCGCAATCAAATCTTGAATGTATTTGTTTTTCGGTTTAACTTTCACATTTTCGGATTTCGTTTTTCCGGCCGCTGCAGGTCCGTCTCCTTCCGCGCTGTCTCCCGTTTTCGTTCCGGCAATGAGCGTGTCCAAAAATTCCCAGCCGTCCATTTTCAGGTTATTGACGTGTTTTTTGACTTTCGGCGCTTTGAGAATCATGCCTTCGGCAATTACAAGCGCCATACCGCCTCTTAAACGGTTCCCGGGGATTTCGGGCAGATTTCTGTACCCTTCCACTTCCGCGTCTTCCGTCGCGTCGCCGTCAACGCAGACGGGGCAATTTTCCACAATCAAACGGATTTCATCATCCGTTGGCGAATATTGAAGGGAGGCGGTTCTCTTGTAAATCCGGATTTCTTCGGCATACCGCTCCACCAGCTCTTTCCGCGGTTTGAAACGGTCCAGACCGATACTGCGGCGGACATAGTCGCCGACCAAAACAGAAAGCGCTTGGGCTGTTCCGCCGGCGCTTCTGATCGGACCGGAATAGTAAATCCTCAAGTATTCCGTCCCGTCATTGTTTTTATCGATCCGGATTTCGGCAATGCCTTCAATCGGCGCGGCCACCACGCCTTCCGTGAGAACGGCCATTGAAACGCGAATGGCGGCGTCAACGGCGGCTTGTTTGCTTGTAAAATTGCCGACTTTGCCCTCGGCAATTTCCCTGCCGATTAAAAGCGCGGCTTCTTCACGGTTTTTGCCTTCTTCTTCCATCTCGCGCAGACGCTGCGCGACGCCTTTGACGCCGATTAAATTTTCAACGCGGTCCGCCAAGTCTTTGGCCAGCGGGATTTCAACATAAGGGCGCGGGTCTTCTCCTTTGGAACGGGCTGTATTCGCGATTTCCATTTCTTTGTGCAGTTTTTCTTCCAAGCGGGCGAAATATTCCTGCATGGCTTCGCTTTGAGCCGGTTTTTTTTCCATCGTTTGACCCGACCATTCAAAAACAGTTATTTTGTTTATTTCATTTTCCTCATTTTGGAAGCTGCCATCATTTGGAAAATGATTGTCAGAACGATGAGAACAACGCAGCCGACAATTAAACTCTGACCGATTTTATTCATCAGTTCGCTGATATCCAATAATAAAAGCAGAAAACCGCCGCAAATTATGACGAGGCTGACGATGTTGACTGTCCGGACGGTTTCGCCGATTTTTTTATTTTGTGATCTGGTTCTCATTTGCGCTTTTTTTTCCTCATTCATTCCGTTATCTCTCCGATTACCTTTTTGATTTCAATAATATCTAATCCGCCTTTTCTTAATATTTTCGGCGGAACGGCGGTCAAGTCAATGATTGTTGACGGAACTCCAAGTTCCGTTTTTCCGCCGTCAATTAAAATATCAATTTTTCCGCTCAGGTCTTTTTGAACATCTTCGGCGGATCTCGGCTCGTCGGCGCCGGACAGGTTGGCGCTCGGACAGGCCAGCGGCCCCGTCAGCCGCACCAATGCCAGCGGCACGGGGTGCGGGAACGCGAAGGCCGACGGTTCCTTTGCCGGCCGTGACTTTGTCGGAAATCTCTTCTTTTTTCCGAAGAATCATCGTCAAGGGTCCCGGCCAGAATTTTTCGGCCAAAAGGCGGGCGAAGTCCGGGATTTCCGATGCCGCTTTATCCATATCTTTGGCCGAGCCTATCAAAACGCTGAGCGGTTTGTCCGGCGGTCTGCCCTTGATTTGATATATCTTTAAAACGGCATTTTCATTAAAAATGCTTGCGCCGATTCCGTATACGGTTTCCGTCGGAAAAGCGGCGGTTTTTCCGTTTAAAAGAGCCTCCGCCGTTTTGTGAATCATTGTTTCAAAGGCGTCTTTTTGGGTGCCCGGCCCGATTTTGTAAATTTTCGTCTGAACCATAAATTGCCGCCTGTATCGAATATAAGATATTGCCGCCTGTATTGAATATAAGATATTGCCGCCTGTATCGAATATAAGGTATTGCCGCTTTGTTTGAATATACAGAAAATTGAGTACAGGATTATGAATACGGATTGTTGAATGCGGGGTTATTGAATACGGATTATCGAGTATGAGGTTATTGAATACGGGATTATCGAGTACGAGGTTATTGAATACGGGATTATTGAATACGGATTATTGAATACGGATTATTGAATGCGGGATTATTGAATACAGATTGTTGAGTACGGGATTATTGAATACGGGGTTATTGGCCCGTATTGTATCTCAAAACCGCCACGATCCCACCGAACGCCGACATCAGCTGGTTGCCTTCGTCAAAATCCGTTGAAATGAAATGAACGGAGGCGTTGGATTTATCGGCCATCGCGGACAGTTCGTCAACGACGTCGCGGATTTCGACGTCACTCAGTTCCGCGCCGCATTTGGAGCAGTGTCCCATGTTCGGAACATGTTCTCCGGGTCTCCATGTGCGCGTTTTTTGGTTTAATTCGCCGCAGCCGGAACAATTCGATATCAACCGCTCGGCCCGGAGGTCTTCGGACAGAATAAGCATCTCGGCGGCATTGATTTCCAAATTGGCGCGGACGCTTTTTTCACCGTAAGAAGCGCGTCCGGATTCGGAGATCAATTCTTTGAAGAACTGTTTCATGATGGTTTTTTGTTCCATCAGCTCTAAGTCCGCGAGCTTTTCGGCGGCGGCGTTGACCAGTTCGTTCAAGCCGGATTCGTCCGTGTAAGCGATGTCAAACAAACCGAGAATCTTTTTTATGAGCTCATGATGGAAGAATTCGCCGTCATAAAATTCTTCTTTTGTCGGGGACGGGCCGCCGATCAATATGCCTTTGAATTCTTTCGGCTCCACCGCTAAGAATATTTCACTGGCGGCGTCACCGATTCTTTTGTAAAACTCGTGAATGGCAATCAATCTCAAACTTTGGAAACGTTGCGCACTCTGACCGCCTTTGCGCTGCTTTCCGGGAACTGTCGAGGTCAGGCGGCGGTGAGCGTCTATTTTTTTGCCCACAAGCGTTCCGATGGTGGCTTCTCTTCGGTCCATGACGAGAAGACCGAACGTTCCTTTTTCTTTGAGCATATATTCCAGCGGCTCAAGGTAAAACTCTGAGTTGCAGTGATATTTGTAGGTCACAATCGGCTCGGGCGGATTGATGACAAAACTTTCCATACTTGTTTTGTTAGAGCCGATATCCACCGCTCCCGTAAAATAAACAATACCGTTCTCGGGCACTCTGTCCAAATATCTTAACCGGGAGAGAAGAGAGTCGATTGCGCCCTGAACATTGGTCCGGGTCACTTTGGATTTGATGTTTGCCGCTTGGCTGTGCTCTTCGCGCAAGTCTGCCGCGACATCCGAAATTTGTTTGTCGGGCGGGATGTAAAGCGCAACCAGTTCCGTGCTTCTCCCTTTTTTGTCACGGAGGACCTCAAGCGTTTTTTTGAATTCGTATTTGTCATGCGCTGATGTTTC
>WRDC01000054.1 GCA_009783635.1 Methanimicrococcus sp.
AAGATTTCGAACTTGTCATAAAGTCAGCAATACCTGGCCTTTGCTTCGTCACCCGCGTATCGGCGATTTCGGGTTACAAGCGACGCCTAGCTGCCCTGACTAGCCCACCGAGTAAACAATAAGTGTGGTATAATTTATAAGTCTATCTCTTTCCCGTGGTCCGCTTTTCGCAAGCCGGTTTTATTTTGTGTATTTGACGCCTTTCTCATCGGCCAGCTTTTTCATTGCCGGCGGCAATCTTTCATAGCGCCAGAGGCCGAATTTGACCCACGCTTCCGGATCCGAAATGCCTTTTTCTTTTCCGGCGTCCGTCAATTTCCGCTCCCACATTTGCATGGCTTCCGGATGTGTTGTTTTCAAATTTTCGAAATCCGAAAGCGACGCCGCCGGACAGAGCCAGCATCCGATGCGGTCGAGTCCTTTTCCGTAAAGCGGGTTGTAATGCAAGTTTTTGTCAAAAATGTAAAGCCAAACGTGAAGAGCTGTCCACTCCTGAATCGGCGCCGCGCCGATCTGCCCCCGCACGGCCGGACTCTTCCAAATGCGCTGGCTCTTGGCGCGCGCTTTGGATTCATACTGCCGCTGGCCGATAAATGTCAGACAGCCGCCCGCCTCCGCGTAATTGGATTCGATAACAGTTGTAATCGGCATCAATTTACAGGCCTGCGTACACCAGCGGTTGTCAACGCTCGGCGGCCCGTGAATTTCAAATCCTTCCCAAAAAGCATCTCCCGCGCTTGTTTCTCTGAGCGTTTTTCCGTATATGCCGACAACTTCTCTCACGTTGTCCAGCGTTTCGGCAAACTCCAGACCCGTATCCGCAAAAACGATTTCAAAATCCTTTTCGTTGCCTGATCCGGGTCCGAACGCCAGACTGACCAAATGCAGCGTCACCAAGCTGTCTTTACCGCCCGAATAGGAACACGTCAGTTTTTTGTTCATGTTTCCGGCGGCGTTTTGAATAAATTGAATCGCGTCGGATTCAAACCGGTCTATAATCTCGCGGTTGGCAACGATTGCTTTTTTCCAAATGTCCCGGACCGGTATGTCTTTGGATTCAACCTCCTCCAGTGAAGCCGGTGTCGGTTTCGTTTCGGCCGGCGGCATTTCCTCCCACCGTGTCTTCACAGCTTTGCCGCGTTCAGCCGCCGCAATTTCTTCCGAACTCATCTTCGCGCGGCCGACGGCAACGACTTCAAAATCCTCTGTCACAACGGCCACTTCATCTTCCTTCTCAATTCCCGGCGCCGTTTTCATAATTCCCGGTACCAGCACGCTGGACCCTTCGGCGACATACGGAATTGCTTTTTCAAAAATCATGATCCAGTTTTTCAGGGTTTGCTCGGCATTCGGGCCGGCATCCTTTGATTCTTTATTAAATATACGGCGGGCGCCTTCTAAACGCAATAAAAGGACCCAGTCCGGCTTATCTATTTCAAAGCGAATCGTTCCGATAATTTCGCCGCCGACAATGATTTCTTCCATCCGGTCATCGTAAGGCGCTTTGTTATAAATCACAATTTCGTCTTCGCCGATCAGTTTTTTTCCGAATTGGCGAACAGACGTTTCATTGATTCGTTTCACGTCATACGGAAAAGCCGGACGGATGTCTCCGGGAGGCGTTACCGTCACAAACCGGGTTTTGTTTCCGCAGGCGCACGTTTTGTCCAAAACGGGCGCGTCGCATTGGTCGCACCAGTGAAGGACTAATTTTCCGAGAAAAATAGGTTTTACCATTGAACGGTCAATAGCGTTCATGTTAAAAATTGTTTGCTTCGACTTTGGAGAAGCGAACAATTTTTCAGGGAGGGGGGAGGCCACAAGCTTTTTCGGGGCGGGGGATTATCCGCCTGCTTTTATCTTTCCGTTCCGGCGGTTTCAAATGCCTGCCGCAAACGGCCGCATACCGAATATTTATATACCATGTTTGTATTTTGGAGTGTTGCGATTTTGATTCAACGGAAAAATTTACGGTTTTCAATTATGTGTTAATGATTAAAATCCGGTTGAATTGTTTTTCTTGAGTTATTTTCGACACAATAACGCGCGAAGAAATGATTGTTGACGGCCCGCGCGGCGGGCGGAACATGACTTTTCGAAGTAGCGGTTATCGGAGTTGATATTATGGCAAAAATGCACACAAAGAGAAAAGGTCAGTCCGGCTCAAAGAAGCCGCTTCGGACCGAAGTTCCCGACTGGTCCAATGTCTCGGCAGAGGAAGCGACACAACTCATTCTTGAAATGTGGAAACAGGGTGTCCCGACCAGCCAAATCGGTATGATTTTAAGAGACCAGTATGGCGTCGGCGATGTAAAATTGCTGACCGGCAAAAAAATCACTCAGATTTTAAAGGACAACGAAGTGGCCCCCGCCCTTCCGGAAGACATGACCAACTTAATCGTCAAGGCGCTCAAGCTCAGAAAGCACCTGACCGCCAACAAACACGACCTTCACAACAAGAGAGCGCTCCAGTTGACGGAGTCCAAAATCAGAAGACTTGTGAAATACTACCACAGCACAAAAGTTCTGCCGGCCGGCTGGCTTTACAAGCCCGAAACCGCGGAAATGATGCTGAGCAGATAAGGTTATTTCTTACCGCTCGGAAAACAAGTTATGTTTCAGGGATGCTTTTTCGGCATCCCAACTTCTCTTTTTAAGATTTAATGATTCAAAACGGAACTCAATCAAAATGATGCTCCATTTTTAATTTTCAGTCTATACCAAAACAATACGGACACTCTTTACGGCATAAAAAACACTTTATTTCAAATTTTTTATTGGCGAGTGTAAAAAATTTGGCGCATTCTTTTCTCCCGAATGCGTCGGGATCATTCAGCGCTCCGGAAGGGCACGTTTCAACGCATATGTTACAGTTATCACAAATGTTGTATTGTACTTTTTTATCCGGCGTCAGGTCCGCATCCGTCAGAACAGCGCTGAACCAAAGAAGAGTTCCGTATTCGGAATTTATAAGTAAATAATTTCTGCCGATGATACCGAGACCGGCCAGTTCCGCCGCGTGTTTCAGTGATATATGGCCGTACATCTTGCCGTCTATCGTCTGACCTCCCGAAGCGCTTATGGCTTTTGATTTATATCCGGCGGCCTTTATTCGTTTCGCGACGTCTTTTGCCATTTCCGTCATTTTAGTAAGCATTTCATTGCGGCTTGCAGTATAATCAACCGTGTTGTTTAAAACCTCGTGCGGAAACGTCGTCCCCAAAACAATCACAGAGAGACATCCTTCTAAATTATCGGCAGGTTTAAACCCCTCGGGAGCCGAGCCGAAATCCTTGGCAGAGGCAATACCAACGACATCCGCTCCCGCGTTTAAGCCATATTCTTTCACCTTTTCACCGGTTAATTCGTTTGCCATTTTATCCCCCTTTTCATAATCTCTTTTTTTATTTATTTAGCCTCTTTTTTTATTTATGTTCTGCCATTCATTTTCTTCTGCCATTTTTTTATTCTGCCATTCATTTTCTTCTGCCCTTCTTTTTATTTGCCATTTTAAACAAGATATACAAAAACCGCGCTTTTGAACAAAAACGTAAACGTTTCTCTCAAACAGACAAACTGTAACCAAAAAGAGCGAAGGGACAATTTTTAAATAAAACGGAACATTTAATTCAGAAGGAGGAAAAATGGTGGTCTACATTCAAGTTGCCTTAGATGTTGTTGAGTCTGACCGCGCCGTCACAATCGCGGAGGAAGCGGCTCTCGGCGGCGCCGACTGGATCGAAGCCGGAACGCCGCTGATTAAAAGCGCGGGCATGGACATTATCCGCAAGCTTCGTAAAACTTTCCCCGATAAAATTATTCTCGCCGACATGAAAACAATGGATGTCGGCGCAACGGAGGTTGAAATCGCCGCCAAATCCGGCGCTGACGTCGTGACGATTTTAGCCGCGGCGGACGATATGGTCATCAAGCAGTCTCTTCTGTCCGCTAAAAAATACGGTGTCCGCGTCATGGTGGACTTCATCTCGTTTCCGGATCCGCTTTCCCGCGCCAAAGAGCTGGAAGCGCTTGGCGTTGACTTGGTGAACGTTCATGTCGGCATTGACGAACAGATGACCGGCGAATCTCCGATTGAAATGTTGAAAAAGATGGCCGCGCAAACCGACATGGAAATTGCCGTTGCCGGCGGGCTCAATCCTGAAACGGCCGGAGAAGCTGTTTTGGCCGGCGCCGATATTGTCATCGTCGGTTCTTATATCATTCATTCGGACAATGTCAGGCAGTCCGCCGCAGATATCCGAAAAGCGGTTGATTCGGCGGGACCGGCCGAAAAACTTCCGGCCGCTCAAAAGAAATCCAAAGAAGCCGAAATGTTTGAAATTTTCGGAAAAGTTTCCACGTCCAATATTTCCGATGCCATGCACCGCAAAGGCGCGATGCGGGGCATTTTATCCAAAATCCCGGGCAAAAAAATTATCGGCCGCGCTGTCACCGTGCGGACATTCGGCGGCGATTGGGCCAAGCCCGTCGAAGCCATCGACATCAGCGGGCCGGGCGACATTATTGTTATTTACAACGGCGATTACAATATCGCGATGTGGGGCGGGCTGGCAACGCAAACCACTGTTAACCGAAAGCTGGAAGGCGTGGTCATTGACGGCGCCGTCCGCGATTTTGATGAAGTTCAAAAGCTGGACTTTCCGGTTTTCGCCGCCAATATCGTTCCCAATGCCGGCGACCCGAAAGGGCTGGGCGAGATTAATGTTGAAATCACTTGCGGCGGTCAAACCGTTAACCCCGGCGACATCATTGTCGGCGATGACAGCGGTGTCGTTGTTGTCCCGAAAGAACGCGCTTACGAAATCGCGCGGCGTTCGGAAGAAGTTTGGAAACGCGAAAAAAGGCTTGCCGAAGAAATCCGAAACGGAAAAACGTTGGCAAGCGCTCTTGAGCTTTTAAAATGGGAAAATAAGAAGTGACATCTTTTTCGTCAACGGCGAATTCATTTGTCAGGTTTTGCGTTCCTGTCATTTTTGACATTTTTATTTTTCATTCATTCGCTTCATCACTTTATTAAACATTTCGGAGGGTTAAGTTACGGTTAAAAAATTGCCTGATGTTCCTTTGTTAATGACGCCCGGGCCGACTCAAGTCCGCAAGAACGTCCGAGCCGCCCGCGCCGCTGAAACGACCAATCCCGACCTTGACCCGAAATTTTTCAAATTTTACAGAAAAACTTGTCACAAGCTCGCCGCGTTTCTGAATACAAAAGCGCAAGTCTTGATTTTAGGCGGCGAAGGTATGCTCGCGCTTGACGCTGCCTGCGCCTCTCTCACCGAAAAAGGTGACCGCGTCCTTATCATCGACAACGGCATTTTCGGAGAAGGCTTCTATGATATGGTCAAAGCATACGGCGGCAATCCCGTCCTTTTCAAAGGCGGCCGCAAACGCGGCATCCATGCCGGTGATTTAAAAACGTTTTTGGAATCGGATTCGGATTTCAAATTCGCGACGGTCGTTCACTGCGACACGCCGTCCGGCGTTCTCAATAACATCAAAGAAATTTGCCCGCTTCTGAAATCTTACGGCATTCTGACGGTGGTCGATGCCGTTTCATCCGTGGCCGGTGAGCCGGTTTTGGCCGACGAGTGGGAGATTGATATCTGCATCGGCGCGTCTCAAAAATGTTTTTCCGCGCCTCCGGGTCTGTCTTTTTTGAGCGTCAGTGAAGAAGTTTGGCGCTTGATCAAAACCCGGAAAACCCCGATCCCGTCCTACTACTGTAACCTCTTGCTGTGGAAAAACTATTACGAAGACTTTTGGTTCCCGTACACGCCGCCCGTCAGTGACATCTACGGATTCCGCGCGGCTTTGGATAACGCGGTGAAAGACAAAACCCTCTTTAAACGCCATGAAAAAATAGCCCGCGCCACCCGCAAAGCTGTTCAAAAAGCGGGCTTGACTTTGTATTTGGACGATGATTACTGCAGTACCGTGACCGCCATCACTGTTCCCGAAGGCATTGACGGTGAAGCGCTCGTTCAGACAATTCTGGCCGATTACGGTATTCTCATCGGCGGTAATTTCGGTTATTTGAAAGGCAAAGTCATCCGCATTGGACATATGGGTGAAAATGCCCGCCCGGAATATGTTTCAAAAACTCTGAAGGCTTTACAGGCGGCCCTTGAAAAAGAAGGCGTGATTTTAAAAACCGATATGAAAGCGGTCTTTTTGAGCGAATTCAAAAAGGGACGTATTCAAAAAGGGTAAAGTATTCAAAAAGGGAAACGCATTCAAAAAGGGAAACGTATTCAAAAGGGGAAACGTATTCAAAAGGGGTAAAAAGGGGAAAATATAATCTTTGAATCCCGGGGTTTTGCCGGACTCTTTGTTTCTTTTCATATTAAAAACGGACAGTTTTTCATTTTTTAAAATTTCAAAATGCGTCGCCACTCTCGGAGCCGGCGGCCTCTTGTCAGCGTCAATCCCAAAAAGAGTCCAACCGCATTTGAACGGTTTGATTGTGGAGAAGGCGCGTTTTGGGTTCCCACTCAGATCTTGGCGTATTGAAACGCGAAGCCATAACGGCCAACGCCTCTTCCCGCGTTTCAAACGTTTGTATTGGGTTGGCGACGGCGGCGCGCGCGGCTTCCCGAACCACCCAAACACCCAGCGGCGCCCAGTAGCCGGGGTTGATTTCGCGAATCGCGAAGATAAAGGCCTGTTTTTTGATGGCGTCTAAATATTCCAGAATGGGGAGGCGGCCCGCGTAATAACCGCCGGACAAGTTGGAATATTCCTTTTTGCCGCCGAAATCTTCATGGTCTTGGCCGATATAGGTTTTTTCACCGTTCCAAACCGAGTGAGGCAGCCATATTTCCAAAAGTTCGTAAGAAAAGCTGCCCGGCAGGAGCAGGATTTCAAAATGGTTGCCGAATATTTCGCCGGATAAAAGCGTGATCTCACGAAGGTGCGGATAATCTTTGACGCGTTTTATCGTTTCTTTGCCGGTCATGTCGTCGATTGCGGTAATCGACCAGCGCGTCGGGACAAGCTTGCGGTTGCGGCCGAGAAGGCCGATGGACATTAAACGCGTCATCTGTTCGTTTGAAACATTTCCTTGGTACAGCTCAACGATGGCGTCTTTTGCCAGCGCGTCCGTGTCGTAGACGATCCGGTCAACGGCGTTTGGAACTTTCGGATTTTCCGTGATGTTGAAATTTTTGATTTGGCCTGACGGCCCCATGGGCATCATCATGCTGTCGAATTTTAAATCCGAGACGATCGGTTTCTTAAACCAAGCTTCGGTATCGACGGGTTTTGCCGAAAGCGCCAGCTCCTGAGCTTTCATCAAAAGCGGCTGAGCCGCGTTTGCGTCGGACGGCTTAAACGTGGCGTTGGCGCGGACCAGCGCGGTGCGCATGGTAATCACATCCTGCATTTTCAAGTTATGCCAAAGACGCGAATCTTCCAAAAATCCGGGGTTTTTGATAATCTTTTCACGCAGAATGTCCGACGCGTCCCCGAATTCGAGTTCCGGCAAGTCGAGAGACGGCGGAATGAGGGGGCCCGCGGATAAACTCGGATAGTTGTAGCTGCCGACAAAAACGGATGGCGGCGATGGGCCAAACACAGACGTCGCATTGGCCAATGCCGAGGTCAGACGGTTGTTGTTTTTAAAACGCTCAAGAGTCGGGCAATACGGCCGGCCGCACAAGCCTTTTCCCTTACAGCGCACACACAGTCCTTCCGCCGGCATAAAATCACTCGGATGTCTTGTATTTTTTGATTTAAAAACCAAACTTAAACAAACTTAAAACAAACTTAAAATAAATTTAAAAGTAAACTTAAAAACGGTCAAAAAGAAAAAAGCAAAGCTGCTTCAATATCTTTTCTCTCTTTTCAGCGCGGACAGAAAGGATTCAAATTGTCCGAATCACGTCGGCAACGGCTTTTCCCTGGTCGGTCAATTCAAACTTTTCGCCGTCTTTTTGAACAAGTCCTCTCGATTCTAAATCTCTGAGGATTTGTTCCGTTGCGGACGGAATGAGGCGGGCGATTTTAGCGATTCTTTGAGCGTCGTTCCTGCCTTTGGATTCCAAAATTTCCAAAATCTTGCGGCGGTTGACGCTTCCGTTGACAAATCCGATAAGTTCTTCCATTTTAAAACATCCTGATTTTTGAATTTTTGTTACTCCTGATACGGTGACGGATGGTATTATATTTTTGTCTCCGAAAAGCACCATAAGTATTAATTCAAATAAGAGATAAGATGATGTGTTATGCCGAAATAATCAATGACAGATTTGTGGCAGGTTTGTGACATATTTGTGACAGATTTGTGACCGATTTGTGACCGATTTGTTATTCGGCGGGCAAAATCAAAATCATTTAAAAAAGGTTATATAAAAACAACAACCTAATACGGCTATTAAGTGATTTTAAATCACAAGTTATCAATTTCAAAAAATGGAGAAACAGTATACAAATGAGTACAGGAATGTGTCCGGTTTGCGGTTTACCCGAAGAATTATGCATTTGCGAAGAAGTCGCAAAGGAACAGCAAAGGATAACCGTGAAAGTCAACAGAAGAAGATATGGTAAAGAAGTGACAATTGTCGAAGGTTTGGATTCCAGTGAAATTGACGTTCACGATCTGGCGACCCACCTTAAATCCAAATTTGCCTGCGGCGGAACCATCCGCGACGGAACGATTGAGCTGCAGGGTAATCATATCGGACGCATGAAAGACGTGCTGATCCAACGCGGATTCAGCGCGGATCAAATT
This sequence comes from Methanimicrococcus sp., assembly GCA_009783635.1. Classification (GTDB taxonomy): domain Archaea; phylum Halobacteriota; class Methanosarcinia; order Methanosarcinales; family Methanosarcinaceae; genus Methanimicrococcus. The sequence continues at coordinate 8,750 of WRDC01000054.1, forward strand.
AAAGATTGATTTTGACTCATCTTTAATTTATCGTTTTTTTGTTTTTCAGTTCATCAAAAGCTTTTGCTCTTTTCTTTTTTCAAGCATCCTTATTTTTTCAAATATCCTTGTTTTTCAAGAATTCTTATTTTTCATCGCATGAATGTGGCATGAATGTGATTCAAACGCCATATAAATATCAAAAAAGAGGACGAGGTGCCGAAGGCACCCCATAAACACCGAGCGAACTCCCACCGCCCCGAAAACCTGAAAAATTGAAGCCGGAGCCGAAGGCCGCATTTTTAATTGAACATTTTGTTGAACATTTTATTGAACATTTTAATTGAACATTTTTGAACATTTTAATTGAACATATTTTCCGGAACGGGCAGTTCTTCCTTTCTCTTAGAATTCATAATTTTGTGGATGGCATCTATAAATTCGGCTTTTCCGATCGACAGTTTTTCTTCGCGCACCGCAAACATACCGGCTTCCGTAACGATTGCCTTGATGTCGGCGCCGCTGGAACCTTCCGTCATTGCGGCCAGCTCGGCAAAGTCCACATGGTCGGACAGCGTCATTCCGTGGGAGTGGATCTTAAAGATCGATTCACGGCCGACGGCATCCGGCAGCGGAACATAAACCATGCGGTCAAAACGTCCCGGTCTTAAAATGGCCGGGTCCAAGATGTCCAAGCGGTTGGTGGCCGCGATGATTTTGACATTGGAATGGCGGTTGAATCCGTCCATTTCCGCCAGCAACTGCATGAGCGTCCGGTGGATTTCACGGTCGGCGCTTGTCGTGTCGTCCGTCCGGCGGGCGGCAACGGAATCGATCTCGTCAATGAAAATGATTGAAGGCGCTTTCTTTTGGGCCATTTCGAACAGTTCGTGAACCATTTTGGCGCCATCGCCGATGTATTTTTGAACCAGCTCTGACCCGACGACGCGAAGGAAGACCGCGTTTGTTTTGTTGGCGACCGCTTTGGCAATCATTGTTTTGCCGGTGCCGGGCGGGCCGTACAAAAGAGCGCCTTTCGGCGGCTCAATGCCGATGCGTTCGAAAATTTCCGGTTTAATGAGCGGCAGTTCCACAACTTCGCGGATTTCGCGGAGCTGGTCGGAAAGACCGCCGATGTCCTCATAAGTCACGTGGGTGGATTCGATAAGTTCGAGTGCCGACACTTCGGGTTCTTCAAGAATCGGAAGAACATCGGCAATCGAAAACGTCTGCTGGTTAAGGGCGACATTTGTTCCGGGCGCAAGGTCAGTTTCGGTCATATGAGAGGGCGCGCTGACAACGAATTGCGGGCCGGCAGAGCTGCGGATAACGACATGATTGTGATCAATCATTTTCAAAACCGTTCCCATGAGGAGCGGCGTGGTCTTCATGCGGTCAAGCTCAGAGCGGAGGCGCTTTGTTTCCCGTTCAAAGTGGATTTTATCATATTCGATCGACTTTTTTTGCGATTCCAGCTGATGAATGATCCCCTGAGACAAAATCACG
>WRDC01000055.1 GCA_009783635.1 Methanimicrococcus sp.
CTTCCCGTTATCAACTTTATGCTTCCCGTTATCAACTTTATGCTTCCCGTTATCAACTTTATGATTCCCGCCATCAATTTTTGTAATCATCCGATCATTCCGGATGTCAGGTATGCACCATAACCGATTGCTTCATGTCAAAAACGCCGGTAATTCTCAATGACAAATTCCGAATCATTCATGATAGTTTTCTTTGAAAAAGGTGAACAATGAACAAAAGAGAGATAAATGAAAAGTTTCAATCTCATATTTCTAAATTATTTGTGTGTTTCAAAGGTCAAACGGTTCAAAAAAAACAAAAAAGAAAAACGGTCTTTAAAAAACGGCTTATGGGTTAATATTTGACACAGGTGGTTTCATTCATGACCGATATTTTAATGCCTCCCTTTTTAACGATTGCCCTGACGGGAACGCCGGGAACGGGAAAAACGGAGGTTTCCAAAAAACTGGAAGATGAAGGGTATCATGTTCTTCATTTAACGGAATTTATTAAAGAACAGCAAATTCCTTCGGAACGGGACGAGAACAGAAATTGTGATGTTGTCGACATGGACGCTTTGGAAGATGCCGTTTTTGAATATCAGCAGCGGGCCAACCGGCAATACAATCATCACTTCTTTGAAGATAAACTGACGTTTGACGATTTTCATAAAAAAACCGCTGATTTTCCCGTTTTGCTGATTGAAAGCCACATGGCGCATTATTTATGCGACCTGTGCGTTGTTCTCCGGACACATCCGAACACACTTAAAATCCGCCTCGATGAGCGCGGCTATTCCGAAAAGAAAGTAATGGAAAACATTTTGGCCGAATCAATCGACGTTGTTCTGTGCGATTGCTATGATTATTGCCGCCGCGTTTATGAAATTGATACGACCACGCTCACGGTTTCCGAAACAACGGCTTGCCTGAAAGAATTGATTCATGCGCTTTATGACGATGAATTGAAAAAATATTTGGAACTGAATGCCAAAATGGCCTCCTTTGACGAGGAACATGAAATGCAGCAGGCGATTGCCGCCGGCGTGCCGCTTGCCGACATTCTCAGCACGATGGACGCGGACGATGACGGCGCCGTCATTTATACCGGCGACAGCGAGCCGGATTTTGTTGTTGAGACCCACCCCGTCCTCGTTAAGTACGTTCCCGGAAAAAACGATTGGAGCGAAGTTGTTCGGGAATAAAACAACTTCCCAAAGCAACGTTTTTCGCTGTCCGGCATCTTATTTGGCTGTCCGGCATCTTATTTGGCTGTCCGGCATTTTATTTGGCTGCCGGCAATTTATTTGCTGTCCGCCATTTTATTTGCCGTCCGGCAAAATAAAAATCTCAGTCATCGTTTCCCGAAACTCTTTTTATCCGGCAGACGCCTTCCACTTTTTCTATAACTTCGGCAACCGCCTGCGGAACGAATTGCCGCCATTCTCCCTGTTCTCCTTCGATCATTGATTTTCGGACTGCGGTGCCGGAATAAATGTCTCTTTCATGCATTGCCGGCCGGCGGACTTCAATCCCGGCCTCCGTGAATAATTGAATGACGAGCGGATTGTTGGAGTAAGCGACATCAAAGCTCGGAGACATTGATTTGACGTGCGACACCCAAAGGGCGTTGTATTCCACATCCTGAAGCGGAATGATGTAATGGCGAATCGGGAAGTTTTCCAAGGCTTTCAGAACCATTTCGATCCGCTCGCCGGCCGTAAACGGGTCGCGCGGCGTGTGGCTTTTTTGGGCGCTTCCGATTCCGATGACAACTTCGTCAACTTCTTTTGCAATTGTTTTCAGAATCTTTTCATGGCCGCAGTGAAATGGCTGGAAACGACCGACATAGAATGCTCTTTTCATTTTAAAACTCCGAAATCATTTTTCCGATGAATTGAATCGATTTTTCTTTATCCTGGCCGAGAGGTGATCCGGCAACGATTTGCGTCACGCCCGCCTTTTCCAAATCTTTGGCTTTGTTCATACAATCTTCGTAGCTGCCGGCGATTGAAAATCTGTCGGCGGTTTTGTCGGTGATCAGTGAATTCAGCTCTTTGAAATTGCCTTTTGAAATCGCGCCGGCAATTTCTTCCCGGTGGCTTTCGGAAACGCCGTGCCTTTTCAAAATCGGGTCTGATGCGCCGGCAACGATAAACGCCACGACAGGTTTGGCGGCGGCATACGCTTTCTCGGCATCGTCGTCGATTGAGAAACAGGTGTAGGCCGCAATATCCATTTCCGAAAGGTTTTTGCCGGCCGCTTCGGCGCCTTTTTGAATGACGGGAACGGCGGCTTTAAAATCATCGGGATGAGAGCCGTTAATCAAAACGCCGTCTCCGACAGCGCCCGCCGCTTCAAGCATTTTGGGGCCCTGCGCGCCGACATAAATGGGAATGTTCATGCAAACGTCTGTTTTTTTCGGGCCGACAAAGTCGATTTTGGCATTTTTCAACCGGATGACCTCGCCGTCAAAAGTGACTTTTTGGCCTTTCAGAAGTTCCCGGACAACCGTCACTGTTTCCTTCACGGCTGCCAGCGGTTTTTCTCCGGCAATGCCGAGCGCGTCCAATGTCGTTTTATCGCCCGGGCCGACGCCCAAAAGAACGCGCCCCGCGGCAATTTCATTCACGGACGCAATGCTTGACGCGGTGATGACGGGGCTGCGCGTGTACGGATTTGTCACGCCCGCGCCGAGTTTAATTTTGTTCGTCGCCGACGCCAAAACGGCAATCGTTGAGTAAACGTCGCGGTTATTGCAATGGTCGGTCACCCACACGTATTCGACGCCCTGTTCCTCGGCGGCTTTGACGTAAGCCGCGATTTTAACGGCGGGATCGCTCGGAACAAATTCAATGCCGAATTTCATTTTCTCACTTAATTTCTCACTTAATTTTTCTTTTTTTCTTAAAAACTTAAATTTTTGAATCATCCGTTTAATTGTGACAGAACTTATATATCTTATCTGAAAAAATACCTCCGAAATCTTAAATCATTATCGCTTCATTTCCCATATTTTCGGTGACACGATGACCCGCCAGGAATTTAATGAAACTGAGGACAAATTCAATACTGTCTGCCGCGAGATTCTTCTCTCAGTGATGGCCGGTGCCGTCACCGATGAAAAGGGTTTGACCAAAATGAAAAAGAAGGTCTGTAAAACTTATAAGCTTACCACGCTTCCGAGCAACGGCGATATCATTCTGCGCGGAAATGCGGAGGAACAAAAAGCCGTCCGCGATATTCTGCAGCGCAAACCCGTTCGGACAATTTCGGGCGTGGCTGTTTTGGCGGCAATGACCTCTCCTTTTGCCTGCCCGCACGGCAAATGCCTGCCCTGCCCCGGCGGTCCGGATTCGGCCTTTTTGTCCCCGCAAAGTTATATGGGACGCGAGCCGGCGGCGATGCGCGCTTTTGAATTTCATTTCGACCCGTATGAACAAGTCAATTCCAGACTGAAGCAGCTCAATACAATCGGCCATGACGTGTCCAAAACCGAGCTGATTATTATGGGGGGCACTTTTTCGGCCCGGCCGATTGATTATCAGGAATGGTTTGTGAAACGGTGTCTGGAGGCTATGAACGACCATCCCGTTTTTTCCGATTCGCCGAAGGCGGGGGAATGGCGGGACCATGTCACAGTTTACGGTGACTCCCCTGCTTCCCGGTATGTTTCTTTAGAGGACGTCCAAAAAGCCAATGAAACGGCCGGCGTTCGAAATGTCGGCATGACGTTTGAAACCCGTCCCGACTGGGCGAAAGAAGAGCATATTGATGAATTTTTAAAGCTTGGGGGAACGAAAGTTGAGCTTGGGGTCCAAAGTGTTTTTGACGATGTTCTTCTCAAAATGAACCGCGGTCATACCGTCCGCGAGACGGCCGAGGCCAACCGGTGTCTTCGCGACAGCGCTTTTAAAGTCGGTTTTCATATGATGCCCGGTCTTTTCGATACGGATTTCGACCGAGATTTGGAAGGATTCCGCGAATTGTTTGAAAATCCCGATTTCAAACCGGATTATTTGAAAATTTACCCGACGCTTGTGACGGAAGGCACGGAACTGTGCCGGATGTGGCAAAGAGGCGAATACAGCCCCGTTGACGATGTGACCGGCCCCGAATTGATATCGCGGATCAAAGAGCTTCTTCCAAAATGGACGCGCCTGCAGCGGATTCAGCGCGATATTCCGGCCGACCAGATATTGGCGGGCATAAGAAAAAGTAACATTCGGCAGGAAGCGGAAAAACTTCTTCACGCCCGCGGCAAAAAGTGTCAATGCATCCGCTGCCGCGAGGTCGGCCATAACATTTTGAAAGGCAATCCGCCCGCGCCGAAAAACACCCGGCTTTTGGCCGAGGAGTACGGCTGCTGCGGCGGAAAGGAGTTTTTCATTTCATTTGAAGATTTGAAAGCCGACGTTTTGATTGGTTTTGCCCGTCTCCGTTTTCCAAACGCTCCTTACCGAGAGGAATTAAAAAACGCGGCGCTGGTTCGTGAGCTTCATGTTTACGGTTCATTGACACCGCTTGGCGAAACGGCTGAAACGCTGTCGGCCCCCCTTGCGGACAACAACCGCGCTTGGCAGCACCGCGGTTACGGCAAGGAGCTTTTGCAGAAAGCTGAAGACATCGCAAAAGACGGCGGCTATGAAAAACTGTCGGTCATCAGCGGTATCGGCGTCCGCGAATATTACCGGAAATACGGATACGTTTTTGACGGCGCTTATATGACAAAAGAACTGTGACGAATGACAAAAATATGTAATGTGCGCGCTTTCTCGTTCACGGGCTGCCGGCCGCGCGCAAACCGCGCCGTTTTTAAGGAATTTCGAATCCTTGCCCGCTTTTATTGAGTCAAGAGAAAAATGTCTTCTGTTTTCATGCCTAAAAACAAAAAATGAAGCAGAAATGTTTCCCGCTTTTGTTTTCAGAATTCCGGCCCTTCGTCCAAAACCATTAATTCCAAAAGAACGGCTTTTTGGGCATGCAGCCTGTTTTCGGCCTGGTCGAACACAACGGAATGCGGGCCGTCAATGGCGCCGGCGGAAATTTCAAGGCCGCGGTACGCCGGAAGGCAGTGCATCACAATGACATCGGGCTTGGAGACGGCAATCAGCTCTTCGTTGAGTTGGAATCCGACAAAGTCTTTCAGGCGCTGGAGCTCCTCGTCTTCGTTGCCCATGGACACCCAAACGTCGGTGTACAAGATGTCGGCGTTTTCCGAGGCTTTAAGCGGGTCATTCGTAATTTTCAAAACGCCGCCGAGCTTCTTTGCTTTGAGAACATATTCTTCGTCCGGCTCATAGCCTTTCGGACAGGCAACGACCATTTCCATACCGACAATGGCGCAGGCCAGCATCAATGAGTTGCAGACATTGTTGCCGTCGCCGACCCATACAAATTTCATGTTGGAAATTCTGTTTTTGTATTCTTTGATTGTCAAAAGGTCGGCCAGAACCTGACACGGATGTTCCTTGTCGGACAAAGCGTTAATGACGGGAATGATCGAGTTGCCGGCCAATTTAATCAGTGTGTCGTGGGAATAGACACGGGCCACAATACCGTTGAGGTAGCGTGACAAAGTCTTGGCGGTGTCTTCGATGGACTCACCGCGGCCGATTTGAATATCATTGGGATTTAAATAAACGGCATGGCCGCCCAAATCGCTCATACCGACTTCAAAGGAGACGCGGGTACGCGTTGACGCTTTTTCAAAAAGCATACCCAAACTCTTATTTTTCAAATGGTCAGTTACTTTCCCCTGCTTTCTTTTTTCTTTAATTTCTTCCGCCAGGTCCAAAATGCCGTAAATATCTTCCAAAGACAAATCCGCCATTGAGAGCAAATTTTTCATTTTCCATCACCTGTTGTTTATCTCAGACACATTTTTGTTAAGAGCGAAACTCAATTTTTGACATCTTTTTATGACGTCATTTGTATTATCAGTGTAAATTAAGCTTTCGACTTCTTATTTTCTATAACACACAAATTCGTTTTTGATATTTCTGTTGTTTTTGTTTTTTTGCTTTTGTTTTACTCTTGTTTTGCTTTTGTTTTTTTGCTTTGCTTTTGTTTTTTTGCTTTGCTTTTGTTTTTTTGCTTTGCTTTTGCTTTGCTTTTGCTTTGCTTTTGCTTTGCTTTTACTTTGCTTTTGTTTTGCTTTTCATTTTTGTCCGCGCAGTTTGTTCATATGATCAATTCTTTTTTGAACAAGCGCCGGCGTTCCGATATCTCTTCTGAAAAAGAGGCTGCCTTTGATCGTTTTATCCAAAGCGTCCTGAGAAATCGTTTCCGCCTTTTCAATCGTTGCGGCCAAACCGACAACGCCGACAGAGCGTGAGCTTGTCGTGTAAATTTTTCCGTCTTTTTCGTAGACGGCGGAATAATAAACAATCAAATCGGCTTCCGGTCCTTTCAATACATTGCCTGCGCCGCCGAGGACCGTGATTTCCGCGTCCTTTTCGGGGTTGTCGGGGTAACCGGCCGGAACAGCGTATTTGCATACCGTTGCCTTCTTTGAAAATTCAACCGTCATCTGATCCAATGTTCCGGTAACAACGGCTTTCATCACGGCGGCCATGTCGGATTCCAAAAGGGACAACACATTCATGGCTTCCGGGTCGCCGAAACGGGCGTTGTATTCGATCAGTTTCGGGCCGTTTTGAGTCAGAATGAATTGCCCATAGAGGATTCCTTTGAATTCATCGCCGGTCTCGTTTGGAAATGCGGCAACGGTTGCCTGCATAATTTGCTTGGCTTTTTCGTATTCTTCGGGGGTGATGAACGGGAGCAGCGCACCCGCGTTTGTGTAAGCCCCCATGCCGCCCGTGTTCGGGCCGACATCGCCTTCATAAGCTCTTTTATGGTCCTGGGCGGTCGGGCAAAAAGCCAAATGTTTCCCGTCAACAAAAGCCTGAAGCGTGAACTCTTCGCCGACAAATCTTTCCTCAATGACGACACTGTCGCCCTTGAGAACTTCTTTTGTATATTCTTTCGCGGCGGCGATGTCGGGCAGCTGGTCGCCCATCACTTTAACGCCCTTTCCGCCGGTCAGGCCGGCCGGTTTGACCGCGACATCCGAGAGTTGATCAATGAAGGCCGCGGCCGGTTCATAATCTGTAAAAACGCCGTATTTCGGATTTCCTTCGATGCCGTGTTTCTCAATAAACTTGCGGGCCCACGCTTTGTCTGTTTCGATTTTGGCGCAGTTCATTTTCGGGCCGACCGCGGGAACGCCGGCCGCCCACAAAGCGTCGGAAACGCCCGCCGAAAGAGGCGCCTCGGGGCCGATAAAAGCCATATCTATTCCCTTTTCTTTTGCAAAAGAAGCGATTGTAAAAGCGTCTTTCTCATCTGAGATTAAAACTTCTTCGGAAAGGGCGGCAATCCCCGGATTTTTTTTCGACATCACGGTGTAAAGAAGCGGTTTTTGCGGGCTTCTTTTAATTGCCGCGGCAACCGCGTGTTCACGGCCACCGCCGCCGACTAATAATATCTTCATACGGATCACTCATATTTTTAAAAAAGCCCTTTTTGAAATGTTCAAATCAAAAATAAAGAATTACAAGACAAAATTGAAAAAGCTTTGGATAAATTTAAAACAAACTTAAGACGATGAAATTTTACCTCGAATCCATTGAGAAATGAATAAATCTTTTATATCTATTTAAGTCTGCCGAGTCAGTTTCTAAAAACAAGCGGCGTCAGCTGAATTGATGTTCAAGACAGACGGAGTCCTAACGAATTCTTAACGGACTCCTAACGGACTCCTAACGGACTCCTAACGGACCCCTAACGGACCCCTAACGGACTCCTAACGGATTCCTAAAGGATTCAAAAAAGTTCCTCACAAATAAGCGCAGACTGCCGTTTATTGTTTTTTCATCCATTCCGTGAACTTATCCAGCGCGCGCCGCCTGTGTGAAATCTTATTTTTAAATTCCGCGCCGAGTTCGCCGAATGTTTGCCCGTTGTAATCAAAAATCGGATCAAAACCAAAACCGCCGTCGCCACGCTCTTCAAAGGCAATTTTGCCTTCAACGGTTCCTGAAAATGTCAGCGGTTCCTTTCCCGGTTCGCAAAAGGCAATCACGGTTTTAAAATAAGCTGCGCGGTTTGTTTCGTTTTCCATTAATCTCAGAACGCGGGGATTGCCGAGATGATCTTCCACAAAACGTGAATAAGGGCCGGGAAATCCGTTGAGGGCTTGAATGAAAAGTCCGGAATCGTCGACCATTACAGGAATATTCAGGTATTTCGCCGCCGCTTTTGCGGAATACGCAGCAATCGGCTCCAAATCATCCGCCTGAATTTCGGGATAATCACCATTGTCTTGGATCGCCTCAATTCCGGCAGAGGCCAGAATTTCTTTGATTTCCGAAAATTTGCCGGCGTTGCCGGTGACAAAAACAATTTTCTCAAAAGCGGGAGTCATTTTTTTGTTTCTCCGTTATGTTTTTTTCATTTACGGTTTCCTTTTTCGTTAGGGCTTCCTTTTCCGTTAGGGCTTCCTTTTCCGTCAGGGTTTCCTTTTCCGTTAGGGCTTCCTTTTCCGTCAGGGTTTCCTTTTCCGTCAGGGTTTCCTTTTCCGTTAGGGTTTCCTTTTCCGTTAGGGTTTCCTTTTCCGTTAGGGTTTTCCTTCCAAATACCGGGCGCGCATTTTGATTTCTTCCGCGCGCTTCAAAATTTCATCCGCGCCGCCGTATTCTTTTCGGTAGCCTTCCGCAAAAAATCTTTTCAGGTTTTCCGAATTTATATGGGAACTGTCCAGAGTTTGGAATAAAACATGAATGTCAACACCCTTTGATTCAACGCTTTTATCCGAAAACGATAAACCGAAATCGATCAGATACAATTTCCCATCGTCGGCATAAATCATATTGGATGTCGTCAGATCTCCGTGAATCATGTCGCGGGCATGGATCCTTCCGATCATTTCGCCGGCCGTTTCGGCCAATTGTTCATTGCCGTCAATGGCAAATTTCAACGGGACGCCTTTGATTCGTTCCATTTTGATGGCGTAATCGCCGACGCCGTAAACAACCGGCGTCATAATACCAAAACGCCGGGCTTCTGTCATCATCCGGACTTCCGTTTTCGTCCGCTCTTTCCGGAGTTTGGCGTCAATTTGAGGGAGGCGGTAGTTCTTTTGAATCCGCTCTTTCACAATCATTTCTTCCGTTTCTTCCGTTTCTTCCGTTTTGCCCCAAAGAGCATTGGCAACATCGGCGACATTGGCCGCATTGAATTCTGACTCATGGCCGTAATTTTTCGGCTCAAGCCGGACAACAGCTTCGGCGCCGTTTTGCATTTTTCGGATTTCCTCGCTCTTTGAAAGATTTGCGGGCGCCTTCCATGTGACCGTCACTTCATCGGGGCGGAATCCGGAGTCAACGAACGAATTTTCAATTGTCAGAATGTCTCCGGCCTTGAACATCAGTAAGCCGGTATAGGCGATCATAGCGCCGTTGTCCCCCATAAACCGCTTTTCCGGGACATAAAATTGCGCGCCGCGGTCTTTGCACATCTGATCCAGCATTTCCCGAATCCGGCTGTTGGCGCCGACGCCGCCGGCCAGCAGCACCTCGTTTTTGCCGGTGTGCGCAAGCGCCCGCTCCGTGACTTCAACCGACATTGCAAAAGCGGTTTCCTGATAAGAGTGGCAGATATTTGCCAAAGCGGCTTCATCAATTTTTCCCGCGGCATCTTTGCTTTCATTTAAAATGCGCGTTGCCGCCGTCGACAAACCCGAGAAAAAGAAATCCATGCCTTTGACGGTGTAAGGCAGGTCAATGTATCCGGTCGCTTCCTTGGCATACTTTTCAACCAGCGGGCCGCCGGGGTGCGGCAGTCCGGCCGAGCGGGCGAATTTGTCTAAAGAGTTGCCAAGACCGATGTCAAGCGTCTCCCCAAAGATTCGGTACGCGCCAATTCCCGGTTTTGTTTCCTGATACGCGAGCACCTGCGAATTGGCGCCGCTGACGTAAAGCGTAATCGGGTCCACGACATCCGTTTTCC
>WRDC01000056.1 GCA_009783635.1 Methanimicrococcus sp.
ATAAACTTTTGCCGCGTGTCCTTCTCGATTTGTCACGTCGTGGGGTTGAACATCTGGAATGTAAGACTCAAGCAATGAAGCTTGTTTATGTAACTTATATTCTGTGAGTAAAAGGGCTTGATTTTGAATTTTATTTTTAACTATTTCTGCCCATACAAGACCCTTTATTTCCGAATCCCACGCAATCTGAATTCTTAATTTATCGGTTGTATCATGTGCCCCGTAATGAGGTAACAATTCACCATAAGGATTTCTTTTTTCATCGCAAAATATGACTTTTATTTTCCTTTTGGATAATTCACAGAGAAGCGCTGCAGTGAGAGAGATTGCCGTATTTTCAATTATAAGCACAGCTATTTCCGAAAGGTGAACTCTTCGAAGTTCTTCCCCGCGTACAATAAGATGGTTCAGCTTCAAATCAAGTTTGCATGTACTGCTGATTACAACGATTCGCCAAGTCATATTGTCTTTTTCTTCAAATTCTTCAAATCAATATCCTTTTCGAACAATCCTGATGGGGATTGGTTGATGAGCTTAACCGAATCGAATTTAGTCAAATTGTTCATCAAATCTATTACGCCGGCCGCTGTCGAACCGCCAAATTCTTCAATTCTTTTGAGATTTACAGCAGTGGAATTGCATTGGAATCCATGAAGAACTTCGTTAAGTACTTCTGCCTGTTTCTCCGGAGAAAGGTTTATGAACAGCCCTCTTTTCTCAGTGAGCTTTACTGCAAGTCCGTCCGGTATCATACTGTACTTTCCGCTAAATTTCTCTACAAACACATCATACGTCTTAAGGTTCTCTTCCGGGGTCAGTTTGAAGTATTTGGCGGGGAGTAATTTCTTCGCTTCCTTTGAGCGCTCCTTGTGATTATCAAGTTTCTTGCAATATTCATATATTTCATCGGGCAGGATCAGTTGCTCGCCGCATTTGTATATTATCCTGTCACCTGTCCTTCCGCTTATATGCAACTTAAACCCATCAATCTCAATCATCGAATTTGTACGTATCGTATCAAACATAACATTTGGCTTCTCGAGACCCTTTTGCACATAATACTCCAAAAGTTCCTCTTCAGTGGCTTTATTATAGCTCAGCATCACAGGGACAGGTTGTATTGTACGAACGATCTTTTTCTTCTCGGTATGTTCCACCACTGAAAAATATGATCCATACACATTGTCGTAGCCACCATATTTTTCGATGTCCATCTCTCTTCCGCGTGTTTTGAGCGGGTACTGCCCCTTCCCCTTTTTCAGAGGGTTCAAGTTATACAGTTTCCCTCCGGCTTTGTAAGCAAATCTTGTGAACAAAATATTGTTCCGCCTCATATATTTTTGAACAGTAGCGATTGTCCCATCTTTTCCGGCTTTCCATGCTTGAACGCCGCTTCGTTCAACATTATACGAAAACATCTTGTTGAGATTGTAATGCTCCTTGCTCTGCAAAAATTTGCTGTAATCCTTTGTGAATTTTGTATCGTATACATTCCCGACAACGATATTCAAATACGCGTCTTTTGCATGATGATAGTCGTTGACAGATCTGCATTTTACAAATTTCAATTTTTCAGCGGAATCGGGTTCAGAGAAACCATTATTTCCGTTTCTGAAATCACTGACTGTATTTGCTTTAACATAAACAATATCTGTATCCTTTCCAAACAAACTTTTTAATGTTTCGGCGACAGCTTTAACAGATTGGCTGGTCTCCACCAGTTGCCGGTTAATAAAGCCGCTGAGTTCATCGGGCGTAAAATCAGATGTTCGAGTCAACCTTTGATATTTTTCCGCTGTAATAAAACCGGAATCTTTCAGCGTATGCCAGAATCCGCCCATCTTTTTCTGCCACGCTTCAAGAGGCCGATTTAAGTTACTTTTCTCTTGGTTGTGCTGTTTACAAACAAGAACCAAATTGTTAAGAATACTGTCGTCCTTTTTCATGGACCGCGGGTGGATGTGATCTAAATCGTAAAGATTATTTTTACCGATATCATTCAAATCAATACGTTTTCCGCAATACATACATTTGCCATGCTGCATATAATAAGCATACAAATCTTTGCTGCGCAACCGACTCTCATCGGCATTATTCAAAGAATTGAATAAATCAATTAAGTCTTTATTTCCTTTGTAGAGTCTGATAAGTTTATCTCTTCGAGACTCAGTCCTCTTACTTTCTTGTTCTTCGCGAGTTGTTTCGATGAAAACTTTCGCAGGGCGATGTCCCGTCACTTTTACAATATCTTTAATTATTTGAAGCGAACGCCAAATACCGCGTTTGACAGCGGGTGATACGTACAAATCTTCAACCAAACGGTAAGTGATTCGCCCGTCCAACTCATCCGTTTCATCTAATTCATCAATTTTCTTTTTAAATTCATATTTATCGGAAAGAAGCTCCATTAAATTGTAACTTGTTTTTTCAAGAGCGTTTAAAATATTCATATTCTCCCCATTTATCGGGGCATATACGCCTTTTAGAAACTTCTCGGATAATCTGCCCCAATCTTTGAATTTGAGATTAGACAGTTTATCGATTTGTTCTGCATTCAATTTACCAAAGTTTCTCTCAAGCTTGTCTTTCACTCTTTGCTTCTCGTCTCCCGAAACAGTAAGAATTCGGACAATATCTTCTGCCATATTGAAATCCATATCCGGACCTAAAATCTTTTTCAATTGTATTTCCGACTTTAAGGTTGATTTTATTTCATGATCAACACCGGAAATTTCAACTGTATCATCTTTATGGAACAAGCTGCGCCGTTTGAGATATTCTTCAATTTTCTTGGTGGTAACTTTTCTGGAATCCTTTGGATTTTCAAACAAATCTCTGACCATTTCAGTCTTAAGTTTTGGCGCCAAATCAAAAAGCCGTTCACCGCAAATAGTCAAAGTGTTTAACTCATTGTACAGCATATATCTTTGATACATTAGAGAGGATTTGGGGACGACCTTCTCCGTCTTAATGTATGTACAGGTTCCGATTAAACGGTTCATGAATTCTATTTCACTGGCATCCCTATCTACTAATTTATCAAAATTCCAAGGAGTTATCTTTCCGTCTCCGCGAACAACCCAAGATCTATTTGATTTCGGATCCAACGGTCCGACGTAATAAGGAATTCTGAAGGTACACAATTTTATTATTTTTTCAAATTCTGTAAAATCCGTTTCATCTTTTTTATTTAAAAACGGATAATATTCTTTCATACTTCCCAGAATTTTTTTAAGTTCTTTTAAATGCAATGCATTCGGAAACAAACTATTGTCTTTAATTGTTTGTTTGGGCATGAAAGTGCCATTCTTGATTCGTTCCATCATGTCATCGTACATTATTTTATCAGCGGCGGATAAGTTTTCTTTGGTTGAATCTTTGCCAAAAACACTTTCTAATTGTTTACCTAAATATTTGCAGAAATTTTCTTGAGAACAGACTTTCATTTCTGTGGATTTGTTTTTATGGCAACCCGAATAAGCGGAATAGTTGTGTTCTTTATCCCCTGATTTAAAAACGTCTTTGTACGCTTCTCGCCTGTTTTTCAAAATAGATTTTAAGAATTTTAAATCCTTTTTATGCTGTTCAAAGCTTGCAATCTTCGCATTTGAAATAGTGCCATGCTCTTTAATAAGATTATAAAGAACTGACCAATCGTAAATTGTTTTGGAGCGATCCAAAATTTCAATTTTTTCCGGAATCACATCTTCAAGACTGACTCTCTTTTCATCATAATCGTCTGTTTTAAAAGACAGTTTGCCCCATTTCTCTCCGTCTTCATTGCTATTCGAAAACATAGTGTCAAGAGTTGCTGTCCCTCCGGATATCAATTTACATAACTCTTTGACAACGGAAGGATAATCATTCTCTGCCTCTTCATCATCATAAAGAAGTTCTTGGAGCCTCGTTGTTTTCTCTTTAACGCCGATTTTATCAATCAGAATCTTTTTTACATCGTTGCTGATTTTTTCGGGTTCAATATCCGTTCCGCATTCTTGATTCAAAATTTTGATCATTTCTTCAAAAATAATTTCAAATGGCGGAATGTCATCACTCGTAAGGCCTTCAAAGAGGAAATGACCTCGGTATTTAATGATGTGATGGCATGCAAGATAAAGAAGCCGAATATCCGGCTTCTGCTTTTCTTTCCAATCCATCAAACTGTTTCTGAGATGATAGATTGTCGGATATTTTCGAAACAAATTTTTATCTTTAAAAGACGGATCATTGAAAAGTGTATCATGATTTTTGTGTTTACGGTCTTCGATTAAAAAACGACTTTCATTAAGCCTTTCAAAAAAAAGCGGGTCAACTTTATTCATCTCATTCGCAAAAATATCTTGCAGAAGTTTTATTCTTTGTTTTCTGCGTTCCAGTCGTCTTCTGGCTATTCTGTTGACTCTTCTCTCTTGTGCAGTTTTACCCTCTTCAAAAAGGTGGACGCCCCACATCGCCTTTCCATTGAAATTCAAAATATTATAGCTTTTATCAGTAACAGCCCATCCGACTGAACCTGTTCCGATATCTAATCCAAGATAATAATCATCGAATATCTTTTTAGCCATATTGTAACACCCATTAAGAATGTAAAAGTAAAGTATAAATAATATTGGCTATCATTGTCAAGTAACAACATGAGTTCAAATAAGGCTTTGCCGAAACCGTCACTTTCAGTGACTCCGCATTGGCGGAATATTAATTATGTTGTGCAACTTTTAAAAAATTAAAAACGATTTATAACCCTTCAATGTCTTTTATTCGGATTCATTGAATATTTATATATGCTGTTTTTACCTTTGGGTTTATGTTTTCTCATGCCAACAGAGAGCCTTAATTTTTTCAATTAACCCTTCTTCTTTGTCTTTAACCGGCCAAGATTGCCCCGAACATGATTGAATCATGTTCGGGTTTTTATGCTGAGCATATAATTTGTTAACTTTTATCCGATGCTTTAAATCACATCATCACCAACGGCAACCCAATCACCCCAAACGCCAAAGCCCCCATCAAAACAAGAACACTCACTACAATCAAAATAACAAGATAATCCATCCCCTTATACTTGATTTTTCTTTTATTCTTAGAAGCTTTCCTATACCCTCGCATATCCATTGTCAACCCGAGCGTATCAGCCTTCGACAACGAATTCAGCATCAAAGGAAGCAACACGGGACCGGTCTGTTTGATTTTCCCGATAAAACCGCCGCCGGGGTTGTAACCTCTGGACAGCTGAGCTTCATTGATCCTCACGCCTTCGCGCTGAAGCGTCGGGATGAAACGAATCGCAATCAAGAACATGAGCGCGTAATCGCTTGGAATGCGAAGGACGTAAAGCGCATTCACCAAGTCGCTCGGCTGAGTCGAAATGACAAGCATCTGGAAAGATGAAATCAAAACGGCGAACCGGAGAATCATCGTAACGGCAAACATGATTGCGCCCGCAGTCACCGGAATGTGGCCGTCTCCGGCAGGAATCAGATGGAATAAAACGTCGCCGCTCTTCATCGTTAAGATTGTCAGCAAAATCAGCAGGACGCCTAAGACGATGAGGATCGGAAGCTGTTTCAGCAGCGCTTTGCCGAGACCGGAGACGGCGGCAAGCACGGCGATGAAGAGGACCAGAGCCAGCAAAATGTATTGGTTCTCGGTCATCACGGCGGCAATAAGCATACCGACCGCGAAGATAATTTTTGTCATCGCGTTTAAGCGGTGGAACAGTCCGTTACCCGGGGCGTATTGCATAATATCGTCCATCTCAGACACCCCCCGCGACTTCAATATCCGCGCTTTGAATGATTCCGCCTGCGCTTTGGCCTTTTACATTAACATCCGCTGCGGCGATCACCTTACCGCCGGCCATCTCAATGACGCGGTCCGCAACGATTTCAGCAATCTTTTGACTGTGCGTCACCATCAACACAGTTTTTCCTTCGTTTCTGATTTTGACCAGAAGCTCCATGATTTCCAACGATTCTTTCAAATCCAGTCCGGTCGTCGGCTCATCGAGAATCAAAATAGGCTGTCCCATCGCTAAAACGCAGGCCAACGCCAATCTTTGGCGTTCGCCGCGGCTGAGGTGGCGCGGATTGACATCTTTTTTGGCGGCTAAGCCGACTTCCTCCAGCGCTTTTAACACCGATTCCGGATCGTCTTTTCCGATATTTTTTAAACCAAAGGCCACTTCTTTAATACAAGTGTTTTCAAAAAGCATCGTGTCGGGGTTCTGAAAAACCAAGCCGACATATTTGGAAATTTCAGAAACGCGCATATCCGCGATGCTTTTTCCGAAAATTTCAACGGTTCCGGCTGTCGGGCGAAGCAGGCCGTTTAAATGTTTTATCAAAGTCGTTTTGCCCGATCCGTTTTCACCGACGACGGCAACGATTTCACCGGGGTACAAATCCAATGAAACATCGTCCAAGGCTTTCAAATTGTTGCTGCCGTAGACATGAACAAGATTTTTCGCCGAAGCGATAAGCGTTTTTGAATCTGCGTTTTCTCGGTTTAATTCGGGAATGACCGCGGTGTCCTTGACGGGGAGGCCGTCATAAACGACCCTTCCCTTTTCTAAACGGATTTGACGGGTCGCGTAATCCGCCGTTTCATCTGACATATGTTCAACCAAAACAACGGTTTTTCCGCTGTCTGTGAGTGATTTGAGGACAGAATACATTTGATGCCGGGCATTTTTATCCAACTCGGAAGCCGCTTCATCCAAAACCAGAATCGGCGTCTCTTTTGAAAGCGCGGCGGCAAACGCGACGCGCTGTTTCTGCCCGCCCGACAAAGTGTGAGGCGCGCGGGTTTTGATGTCTCCCGTATTCGTGATGTCGTAAAGATGATTCAGTTTCTCAATAATTTCCACATCGGAGAGTTCTCTTGTTTCCAACCCCGTCTTGATTTCTTCTTCGACGGTCGTAAAAATGAGCTGAGCGTCCGCGTCATCAAAAACCATGCCGACTTCAAGGCTCAGCTCTTCCATGTTCCGGTAATCATCGGCGTACTTTCCCATGACTGTGATGTCGCCACAGACGGTTCCGCCGTAAGAGTGAAGGATGATTCCCGTTACAGTCCGGCAGAATGTTGTTTTTCCCGCGCCGGAAGGGCCGGTGATGATGACAAATTCGCCTTTTCCGATTTGAAGCGTTATGTTGTCAACGGAAGGGAGTGGTTCGCCGGTCACTGCCGGTAATTCCCCCACGCCCGCATTTTCGCCCGTATTTTCTTCTGTTTTGCCGGTTTCTTCTGTTTTGCCGGCATCTTCTGTTTTGCCGGCGGCGGCGCTGCCGTATGTAAAGCTGACGGCCTCCAGCCCGATGACTGTTTCTGTGTTCGCCGGTTTTGTATGTGTTTTTGTTTGAACGGGGTGAATCTTCTGCATGACGGTCGTTGCCGGCATGGCGATCACTTGGACAATGAGGACATTCACAATCGTTGCGCTGAGAACAATCGGTATGAGTGAGACAGCAAACGAAAGCATCGTCGCGGGGGCGGCGCCCGTTGTTGCAATCATAACCAGACAGGTGATTGTAATAAATGTAAAACCGCTGGCCGGCGTCGCGACGGCGGTTGTGACAGCGGGGGCAAGTTTTGTTTTGTCTTTAATTATTTTATAGACAAGCAGACAGACGAAAGCGCCGACCGGCTCTGAAATGAGATTTCCGAGCGGGAAAATGGAGTGGCTGAAAACGGCGCAAATAATACCGGCGACAAGGCCGATTCCGAGCGTTTCTTTGAATTTCGGGAGGACCAAAATAATGGCCAAACAGTAAAAAGCAATCGTTAAGTTGGCAACGATTGCGCCCGGAATAAAAAGTGAAATGTATCTGGCAATGGCGCCCGCGGCGAGTAAAATTCCGACGAGGGCAATATCTCTTGATTTCATGTAAGATCTGTTTCATTCCTAAATGTTCTTTCATTTAAAATAAATTTGAATTTAATTCACAGCGGCACTGAAGCAAACGAAAACAAAATGAGACAAAATGATGACTTATGACTTCGAAAAGTCACATGACTCTGAAAAGTCTTATGACTCCGAAAACATCGGTTCATATTTTGCTCTGAGTTCCCGCCGAAGCAATTTCCATCCGCCGACGCGCGGCAGCGCATCCGCGGTCAGGATGTGACGGGGAACTTTGTATCCGGCCAAATGTTCTTTTGCAAAGTCCGAAAGCTCTGCGGGGTTCTCACAACCCGCGCGCCATATGACAGCAGCTATCGGGATTTCACCGCGGTGCGGGTGCGAAACGCCGAAGACGGCAACATCTTGGACGGACGAATGCTGAAGCAAAACATCTTCCACTTCGGTCGGGTAAATTTTCCAGCCCGACATGACGATCATATCTTTTTTACGGTCCGTCAAGCATAAACGCAAATCTTTGTCAAGGTAGCCGACATCTCCCGTCAGGAACCAGCCGTCCGCTAAAAACGACCGTTTCGTCTCTTCCGGCATACCGAAATAACCTTTGGCAACCGCCGGCCCTCTCAGCGCGATTTCACCGTTTTCCCCCTGCGGCAGTTCACGGCCGGGGTCATTGTCATCCACAATTTTGACTTCCGAAAAACAAACCGGATGGCCGACGCTTTGGAATTTATCGGCTGTTGCGTAATCCGCCGGCCGGATCACGGTTCCCGTGCCGATAACGATGGTTTCGGACAGGCCGTAAGCGTTGACGACGGGAATATTGTATCTGCGGTAAAACGTTTTCCAAATTTCATTGTGAAGCGGGCCGCCTCCCGAAATGATTTCCCGGACGGTTTTGACACGCTCTTCCGTTCCGGGCGGGCAGTTCACGAATGAATGGATCACCGGCGGCATTCCGGAAAGGGCGGTGACGCCGTGTGTTTCGATGAGGTGAAGATAATTTTCAAGTTCATAGCGTTCCATCATAATGTAAAGCGCGCCGGCATAGAGAGCGGAAAGGCCCCAGCTGAGCCCGACATGCCCCATCGGGTAAATGCCTAAATAAACATCGGATTCCGTAAATTCCATAACATTTACTTCATTGGAAAGGGCGGCCAGCCAGTTTCCATGGGTGAGCATAGCGCCTTTGGGTTTTCCGGTGGTGCCCGAAGTGTATTGGATCTGGCACAAATCCTCCGGTTCGGTTTGCGCCGGCGGAATGATTGGATGCGTTCTCATTTTTTCAATGTCTTCCGCTGTCAGAACGCAGACGGAAAATGACGGGCTGTCTTCAAAAGCCGCTTTGCCGTCTTCATCGGTAATGACCAGACGGATACCGGCATTTTCAATCATGTAGGCCAATTCGAATTTCGTGTAAACGCGATTTGTCGGAACGGCAACGGCGCCAAGTCTCCAAACCGCAAAATAAGAAAAGAGATATTCCGGGGAATTGGCCAAATAAATTAATACAGAATCCCCTTTTCCGATCCCTTTTTCTTTTAACTTCAGGGCTATTCCGGAAGCGATGGAAAGGATTTCAGACGAATTATAATATGTGCCGCGTTCAGGACAATGGAAAACATCCTTTGCCAGACGGCGCATATTCGCATCTAAAAAAGTGGTAATGTTCATCATACAGAATTGCCCATATAAATTCAATACTGTACAATTCTATACAACATATATAAATTTTTGGAAGGAATGGCTTGAGAAGTGTCAAGTCAAGAAAAGAACAATTGGAGCAAAAAATGAAAAAAGATTTGTCAAGAGAAGTTGACAAAAAACGGAAAAAGGGAAGCATCAGAAAAAAAGCTGATTAAAAAAATGAAAAAAAGCTGATTAAAAAAATGGAAAAAAGCTGATTAAAAAAATGGAAAAAAGCTGATTAAAAAAATGGAAAAAAGCTGATTTAAAAAATGGAAAAAAGCTGATTTAAAAAAATGGAAAAAAGCTGATTAAAAAAATGGAGAAAAGCTGATTAAAAAAATGGAGAAAAGCTGATTAAAAAAATGGAAAAAAGCTGATTAAAAAAATGGAAAAAAGATGTGA